>NZ_VIUG01000008.1:0-192360 GCF_007828255.1 Pseudomonas sp. SJZ078
CCGTCCAAGGCCAGGGCGGCCGAGGACAGTGAAGATTTCCAAAACTCGGTATCCGGTAGATCGTAAGGCCGCTCCGCTTAAGTGAACAGCATTACCGCAAATGCGGGGCTTTTTATTGCCTGATATTTCTTGGCAAATGGTGATCAACTGTGGAAGCGAGCCTGCTCGCGATGGCGGTGCATCAGTTGCATCGATGTGCCTGACACACCGTTATCGCGAGCAGGCTCGCTCCCACAGGGGTTACTGGGCTTACTGAATATCCTCAGGCTTGACGATCACCCAATTCTTGTCCGCCGTAACCGGCAGCCCTTCCTTGGCCTGGGCGGCAGCGTGCTTGGCCATCATGCCGTTGATCTGGGTCATGTACTTGTCCTTGCGGTTGACCCACAGGTGGATACCGCCCTTGGCCACATCCACGTCGTGGAACAGCATGTAGCCGTCACTGCTCGGCGTGTCGCCGCCCACCAGGACCGGTTTTTTCCACTCATCGATATAGGTCAGGATCGCCGCATGCTTGCCGGCCATCCAGGTTGCCGGAGTCCACAGGTAAGGCGTGTACTCCAGGTCCAGGTTGGCCTTCTCGTCATACTTGCCGGCGGTGATCTGCTTGCGAGCGGTAGTCAGCTCGCCGGTCTTGCGATCCTTGAGCAGCGTGGTCACGCCGATGACGTTCTGCGGCTTGAGGTTGTAGCCGTATTTCGGATCGGCGGCGACCATGCGCACCAGCTCTTCCGACGCCGCGGTCATGACATAGACCTCGATGCCGTTTTCCATCAGCTTGTTGTACAGCTCGGTCTGACCGGTGAAGACTTTTGGCGGGTTGACGTTGTAGTTGACTACCTTGTCGCCGTCGTAATACGTGGTCGGTACAGGCTTGCCAGACGCCATCAGCTCGTCGACGTAGCCCTTGAGCTCCTTGAGCGTGAAGCCGGAGAACACCTGGGCCACCCATGGGTAGCAGACCATGTCATCCACTTCGCAAAGGCGGTAGTAGTAACTGAACAGGCTTTCCTTGTGATCGGCCGTGTCCTTGAATGGAATCAGCTTCAGGGAGGGATCGAGGGTTTCCCGGGTGATGAGGCCCTTGTTCTCCATGAACGGCAACAACGACTCTTCCAGGTCGTAGCGGTAACTGGTGTTGTCCATGTCGAACACCGCGAAGTTACCTTTGTTGGCGTTGGCCGCGATCATCGCATCCAGTGCCTTGGCCTGTTCCGCCGGCCAGTGCTTGAGTTCGGTGGCAAGTGCCTGGCCGGCGAGACCAAGGCTCAGGGCGACAGCGAGAAAACGAGGTACGAGCTTCATCGGCATTTCTCCCAGGTTCAAAGAATCCGACGCTAACAAATGCGCGTGACAGTCCTCGCCTGTCCGCGACCGCTTGCGTCTCGAAAACGCCAGCGACGTACCTGCAAACGCCAAGTCCTTATTCCATAAACGACATTCAACATGCTTTTTTAGTATTAATTCATTATTTTTCAGGCTGTTAGGCTTCCTTGCTCGCGGTCGCGGCTTCAGGCGACTGGCAAGTCTTAACGGAGCTTTTTTGATGAATCTGCCGCTGATCCTCAATCTGCTGGTATTCCTCGCCTTGCTGTTCGGCCTGGCGCAAACCCGTCATCGCAACTGGAGCCTGGCGAAAAAAGTGCTGCTGGCGCTGGTGCTGGGCGTGGCATTCGGGATTGCCCTGCATACGGTCCATGGCGCCGGCAGCCCGGTGCTCAAGGCCTCCATTGGCTGGTTCGACCTGGTGGGCAACGGCTATGTGCAGTTGCTGCAAATGATCGTGATCCCGCTGGTCTTCGCCTCGATTCTCAGCGCCGTGGCCCGGCTGCATAACGCCTCGTCCCTGGGCAGGATCAGCTTCCTGACCATCGGCACATTGCTGTTCACCACCGCCATCGCGGCGCTGATCGGTATCGGTTTGACCAACCTGTTTGGCCTCACTGCCGAAGGGCTTGTTGCCGGCACCCAGGAGCTGGCGCGGCTACAAGTGATCCAGAGCGATTACGCCGGCAAGGTCGCCGACCTGAACATTGCGCAACTGCTGCTCTCGTTCATTCCGCAGAATCCCTTCGCCGACCTGGCCCGGGCCAAGCCGACCTCAATCATCAGCGTAGTGATTTTCGCGGCCTTCCTGGGTGTCGCGGCGCTGCAACTGCTCAAGGATGACGTCGAGAAAGGCCAGAAGGTGGTCAACGCCATCGACACCCTGCAAAGCTGGATCACGCGCCTGGTGCGCCTGGTGATGAAGCTGACGCCGTATGGTGTGCTGGCGTTGATGACCAAGGTCGTGGCCGGCTCCAACCTGCAGGACATCATCAAGCTGGGCAGTTTCGTGGTGGTTTCGTACCTGGGACTGGGCCTGATGTTCGTGGTTCACGGCCTGCTGGTGTCCGCCGCCGGGATCAACCCTCTGCGTTTTTTCCGCAAGATCTGGCCGGTGCTGACCTTTGCCTTCACCAGCCGCTCCAGTGCCGCGACCATCCCCCTGAGCATCGAAGCCCAGACCCGCCGCCTTGGGATCCCGCGTTCCATTGCCAGTTTCAGTGCCTCGTTCGGCGCCACCATCGGCCAGAACGGTTGCGCCGGCCTCTACCCCGCCATGCTGGCCGTGATGGTTGCGCCAACGGTGGGCATCAACCCGTTGGATCCGGTGTGGATCGCAACCCTGGTTGCCATCGTGACCTTGAGCTCCGCCGGTGTAGCCGGCGTCGGTGGTGGTGCGACGTTCGCCGCGTTGATCGTGCTGCCGGCCATGGACTTGCCGGTTTCACTGGTGGCGTTGCTGATTTCCGTCGAGCCGCTGATCGACATGGGTCGGACGGCATTGAACGTCAGCGGCTCGATCACCGCCGGGGCGATTACCAGCCAGATGATGCAGCAGACCGACAAGGCCTTGCTGGATGCGCAGGAGCATACTGAGTTGGCGCATGCCTGATAGACCGCTACGCGAGCAGGCTCGCACACATTGGATCTGCGGTGAACACGGCAATCGCTGTCACCGCCAGACCCTGTGGGAGCGAGCCTGCTCGCGATACTTTTGCTGTTAAAGCTTTTCCCAAACCTCAAAGCTGTAGGCCGGCTTATCCCCTTCCGCCGGGTTCGGCTGGTTCGAAACCAGTTCCCACTGGCTCGAATCAAACTCCGGAAACCACGCATCTCCTTCCGGGCTCAGTGCCACACGGGTCAGGTAAAGCCGATCAGCCTGCTCCAGGGCCTGGGCATACAGCTGGGCACCGCCGATCAGCATCAGCTCATCGCCCCCCTGCCCCAGCGCCCACGCCTCGGCCCGTTCCACCGCGGCCTCCAGCGAGGAAAAGACTTCAGCGCCTTCGAGCACCAGCCCCGGCTGACGACTGACCACGATGTTCAAACGCCCCGGCAGTGGCCGACCGAGTGAGTCCCAGGTTTTGCGACCCATGATGATCGGCTTGCCCAGGGTGGTGGCCTTGAAATACTTGAAATCCCCCGGCAAATGCCAGGGCATGCTGTTATCGACGCCGATCACACGGTTTTCACCGAGGGCTGCGATCAGGCTTAAGGGGAGAGTTTTTTTCATGGTGCCGAGGATAGCAGAGGCTCGGCGTACCCTGACAGGCGCCCAGCGGTTATCCTCAACGCTCATTTGCAACGGAAGCGCACGTGACTGCTCCCCTGACTGAACTGCAGAACTTCTGGCTGACCGAGACGATACGCCTGCGTGAAGAACACGCAGGGCCGCTCCAAGACCAGGAAGCCAATCGCCTGGCCCGCGCGGCGGGCGGCGATCTATCGACCCGTATTCACCGTCGCGCCCACTGGCTGGCCGAGCGCGACGGCCTCATCGAAGCCCTGCGCCATTGGCTGCAAGGGGCACGCCTGGCACTGATCGTATTGACCGTCTTCGCCATCCTTAGCGGCGCCGGCCTGGGGTTTGCCGCCCTTGGCGACGGTCGAACGCCCGTCAACGTGTTCTGGGCCCTCGGCAGCCTCTTGGGGCTCAACCTGATCCTGCTCATCGGCTGGGCTCTGGGCCTGATATTCGCAGGGGAACAAGGCGCGACGCTGGGACGCCTGTGGCTGTGGCTCAGCGAAAAACTCGCCCGCGATGCCAAGGCCGCCCAACTGGCGCCGGCCTTGCTGCTCTTGCTGCAACGACACAAGCTCAATCGCTGGGCCCTCGGCATGCTGGTCAATGGCCTGTGGCTGCTGGCGATGTTCAGTGCGCTGGTCATCGTACTGCTGCTGATGGCGACCCGACGCTATGGCTTCGTCTGGGAAACCACCCTTCTCGGTGGCGAAACCTTCGTCACCCTGACCCGTACCCTGGGCGCGTTGCCGGCGCTGTTGGGGTTCAGTGTTCCTACCGTCGAGATGATTCGCGCCAGCGGTGATGGCGCCCTGAACATCGAAAGCGCCCGTCAGGCCTGGGCTGCGTGGCTGGTGGGCGTGGTGCTGGTGTATGGTGTACTGCCGCGCCTGGGCCTGGCGCTGCTGTGCCTGTGGCGTTGGCGGCGCGGCCGCGCCACCCTGCGTCTGGATTTGAACCTGCCGGGCTACGCGCAACTGCGCGAACACCTGATGCCCAGCAGCGAACGGTTGGGGGTCAACGACGCCGCACCTGGGCAATTGCATCAGATTGAGCAGCCGGCTGGCACGATGGTCAGCGCGGGGGCGCTGCTGGTGGCCATCGAGCTGGACGAACGGCCCTGGCCGCCGAAGTTGCCGGATTCAGTAAAAAACGCCGGCGTCCTCGACAGCCGCGAGTCACGTCACAAACTCCTCGAACAGCTGTCGCGCTTTCCTCCGGCGCGCCTGGCGATTGCCTGCGATCCACGACGCTCACCGGACCGCGGCAGCCTGGCATTGATCGCCGAACTGGCCCGCAGCGCCAGTGCTACCCGCGTCTGGCTGTTACAGGCCCCCCCCGGCGAGGCCCTGGATGCCGAGCGCCTGGGGGACTGGCACAACGCACTGCAACAGTTGCAACTACCCTTCGCCGACTGTGCGCCCTTGAACTGGCTGGAGAGCGGCCATGACTGAGCCCATGAAGCCGCTGAAACTGGCCGTGGTCGGCCACACCAATGTCGGCAAGACTTCGCTGCTGCGCACCCTGACCCGGGACGTCGGCTTTGGCGAAGTGTCCCATCGCCCGAGTACCACCCGGCACGTCGAAGGCGCGCGTTTGTCGGTGGACGGCGAAGCGCTGCTGGAGCTGTACGACACGCCTGGCCTGGAGGACGCCATCGCGTTGCTCGACTACCTCGAACGCCTGGAGCGTCCGGGTGAACGTCTGGACGGCCCGGCGCGCCTGGCCCGTTTCCTGGAGGGCAGCGAGGCGCGACAGCGCTTCGAGCAGGAAGCCAAAGTGCTGCGGCAACTGCTTGCCAGCGATGCCGGGCTCTACGTGATCGATGCCCGAGAGCCGGTGCTGGCCAAGTACCGCGATGAACTGGAAGTCCTCGCCAGTTGCGGCAAACCGCTGCTGCCGGTGCTGAATTTCGTCAGCAGTGCCCAGCACCGCGAACCCGACTGGCGCGAGGCCCTGGCCCGCTTGGGGCTGCACGCCCTGGTGCGTTTCGACAGCGTTGCCCCGCCCGAGGATGGCGAGCGGCGCCTGTACGAAAGCCTCGCGCTGTTGTTGGAAAATGCGCGCGGCCAACTGGAACGGCTGATCGCCGATCAACAGGCCCAACGCCTGGCTCGCCAACATAGCGCAGCGCGCTTGATCGCCGAGTTGCTGATCGATTGCGCCGCCTGCCGACGCAGCGTGACCAGCGACGCCGAGCTGGAGCGCCAGGCCATCAGCGAGCTGCGCAACGCGGTGCGCCAACGGGAACAGCGCTGCGTCGAGGCCCTGCTCAAGCTCTACGCCTTCCGTCCCCAGGACGCCGCGGCCAGTGATCTACCGCTGCTCGATGGACGCTGGGGCGATGACCTGTTCAACCCGGCAACCCTCAAACAACTGGGCGTACAGGTCGGTGGCGGAATCGCGGCCGGGGCGGCAGCCGGGGCGGGTGTGGATTTGCTGGTGGGCGGCCTGACCCTCGGTGCCGCCGCCCTGGTCGGTGCCATTGCCGGCGGCGCGCTGCAAACCGCCCGCGGCTATGGCAACCGGTTGATGGGCAAGCTCAAGGGCCAGCGGGAACTGACGGTAGACGATAGCGTGCTGCGCCTGCTGGCCCTGCGCCAACGGCAACTGCTGCAAGCCCTGAACCAGCGCGGCCATGCGGCGCTGGACAGCATTCGAATCGACACACCCCAGGACAAGGGCTGGCGAGAGGGCAAACTGCCGGAAACGTTGAACAAGGCCCGGGCGTATCCGCAGTGGTCATCGCTCAACGCCCATCCAAGGTTGAGTCAGGCCGAGCGGCAGGAGCAGATCGAGCAGTTGGCCGCGCAGCTCTGAAACGACACAACCCCCTGTGGCGAGGGGGAGATCAGCAGTTGATCAAAGCTTGAGCGCCGCCGCAGCCTCAGCCAACTCCAACTCGCTGAACACCCGCACTCCGTGACGCCTGAGCAACGCCGCCGTCACGCCTTCGCCAGGAACCTTCACACCGCCGAACGTCCCATCATAAGTCAGCAGATTGCCGCAGGACGGGCTGTTGGCCTTGAGCACGGCGATCCGGATACCGTGTTCACGCACCAGCTCCAGGGCCTGGTACGCCCCCGACAGGAACTGCGCACTCACGTCCTCCCCCTCGGTGGTCATCACTGCCGTCTGGCCATCGAGTACTTGTGCGCCCTGTCCGCCGGGAATTTCCGCCGCCGCCCGAGGCGTGGGCAAGCCGCCGGCGACTTCCGGACACAGCGGCACGACGCGGCCTTCATCGACCCACTGCTGGAGGCGCTCGAACGGCCCGCTGGCAGCACCGTCATAACGCACGCGATGTCCGAGCGGGCAACGACTGACCAGAATTTTTTCCATGCTCAGAACAACTCGTTGCCACGGCGTCGGAACCAGCCGGTCAAGGACAGGCGGTCCCGCGTAGCCGGCAGCACTTCATGGGGGATGTTTCCCGACAGGAATACCACCAGGCAGCCACCGGTGGGCACCACGTCCTGCTCCCTTCCTTCATCCAGGTACATGCGCAGCTGCCCGCCATGCTCCGGCAACCAGCCGTCATTGAGGTAGAGCACCGCCGACACCATGCGCCGGTCGTCGTCACGGAAGCGGTCGACGTGCTTGAGGTAGAACGCACCGGGCGGGTACAGGGCGAAGTGGCTTTCGAAATCCTCCAGGCCCAGGAAGAGCCCACGGTTCAATGCCTCGCGCAGGCTGTCCATCAGCCCCAGGTAACGGTCGCAGGCCTCGGCCTGGCCGGGTTCGATCCACTGGATGCGATCACCCCGTATGCCTTCGCGGATCTCCGAAGACAAGCCGCGCCCGACCGCAGCCGGGGCCAGTTCGCCTTCGGCGGCACGCTGGCGACACTCGGCCGCCAGGGCACGGGTCAGCGCCTCCGGCAGGAAGATGTTCTGCTGCGACCAGCCGCGCTCGGCCAGGTCATCGACGATGCGTAACAGCAACGGGTGATCAGATGGTATTTGCATGGCGCGCATAGTATGCCTGTACCCGCAGAACCGACAACGCCACGCAGCGGGTTTGCAACGCCAGGTGGCACCACGGTACGAACTTGATACGAATTCTCGACAAGTTCCCGCCCCCCACGGAGAATAGTCGGCTGCTGACAGGAGTCCCTATGCGTCGTTTGCTTTTCTCACTGTTGATGTTCTGCGTTTTGCCCGCCTGGGCAGACAGCTACGACCAGTTGTACAAGGTCGCCGGCTGGCCGGAACAGCGGGCGCATTTCAACGATGCCCTGAGCGCCGCGCAGCAGCGTTACCAGAACAGCCTGCCGCCGGCGGTGTTCCAGGCCCTGGTGAACAATAGCAATCAGCGTTTCGCCCCCCAGGCCATGGACCAGCGGGCCGAAGCGCAGATGCGCAGGAATCTTCGTGATCCGAACCCGGCCCTGGCATTTTTCCAGTCGCCCCTGGGACGCAAGGTGGTGGCTGCCGAGCTGTTGGCGACCCGGCGCGATCAATTGGCAAAGAACGCCAAGGGCCTGCCCAAGATGCAGGCCAGCGACAACCGCCTGCTGATCATCGGCCACCTGGCCCAGGCCCTGCCCGCCCGCGAGGCTGGTGCCGAAGTCAGCCTGGCCATTGCTGGCGTGGCGGCCGACAGCCTGAGCTCGATGATCCCCGGCCTGCTGGGCGGCGGCCAGGCCCAGGGTATGCTGAACGGCCAGCGCCAACGGCTGATGGATCAGATCGGCGCCGACCTGAACAACACACTGCTGTACGTCTACCGTGACCTGACCGATACCGAACTGGAGGAGTTTGCCACGTTTGCCGAATCGGCCGAGGGCCAGGCTTACTATCAGGCAGCCCTGGCGGCGATCCGGGCGGGGTTGGCGGTGGGGCAGAATCTCGGGCAATAGATCTTCAGCGTCTGAAGTACCACCATCGCGAGCAGGCTCGCTCCCACAGGGGCTGAGTGAACTCAAATATCTCGGCCGATCTCAATTCAATGTGGAAGCGAGCCTGCTCGCGATGGCGCTTGTGCGGTCACCGCCGGATCCGGCTCATCCGCTTGGTCAGAAACCCAAACATCTCCTGACGCAACGCCAGCGCTTCGTTCGCCAGGTGATGCCGGCCCTCGGGCAGCATCAGCACCTGGGGCCGGTCGAATTTGCCGTGCAGCACCTGCAGATTGTGTTTCCAATCCACCGTCATGTCTGCCTGCCCCTGCACGATCAAGGGCCGGCGCGGGCTGCTCGGGGCGGCTTCGATACGCTTGATCCATCGCCCCAATGCGCCCACCCAGGCGGTAGGCAGGCGCAGCGGTTGCAACGGGTCGGCTTGCAGGAATGGCAGGAACTGCGGATCGGTGGAGTTTTCGCTGAAACGCCGGGCGATGCCGGTCACGAAGGGCTTGAGCAGGTAATAACTCAGCCGCGACCAGCCCCAGGCCCGGGGACGCACCAGGGGCGATAACAGGATGACCTGGCCCTGGGCCGGGCTGCTCGCCCCTTGGTTGAGCACATGATCGACCACGATTGCGCCACCGGTACTTTGCCCACAGAGGTGCCAGGGCTGCGGCAGGTCCAGCTTCCCGGCCTCGGCCAGCAGCCCCTGCAGCGTGGCCTGGTACTCGGCGAAATCGCCGATGCTGGCGCGCTCGCCGCTGGACAGTCCATGGCCCGGCAGGTCACAGGCGATCACCGCGAACTGCTGCTTCAGCGCCCATTCGATCAAGTACCGGTAGAGTCCCATGTGATCGTAGTAACCGTGGAACACGAACAGTGTTGCCACGGCTTTTTCCGGCCACCAGACCTGAGCGACCAACTCATACCCATCGATCTCGAAACGCCCGAGACCCTTGCGCAAGGTCCGCTGGGGAAAATCCAAGCCATAGAATTGTTGATAGGCCTGCGCCTGCTCAGACAGCGGTTGCCACTGGGCCAACGGTTGCAGGCTGGCACGCAAGTGATCGGGGTCGAAAGTGGCAGGCATCGATATTTCCAGGCAAATGCACAAGGCGCGAAACAGACTTTGTAGACCTGCGATATTCATCTGTCGCGACAGGCATGGCAAGCTACGCGGCTTCAGAGGATGAATCCATGCGCCCGTCCCACCGCACAACCCTGCTTGCCGGTCTGCTTGCCCTTGGCTGCGCGGCCGTGTTGTGGGTCGCCTATGACTGGTTCCAGGGACGTTTCCTGCGCGCTTTCAGCCAACACACGGCAGTATTTTCCGGCGACCCCCTGCGCCTGCCGCCCGAGCTGGCCGGGCCCGGCCCGATCCGCCTCGTGCACTTCTGGGATCCGGCCTGCCCGTGCAACGTCGGCAATCAGCAGCACCTGTCCGAACTGGTCGATAAATATGCACCGCAGGGTGTCGAGTTCTATGCGGTACAGAAAAGCGGCACTCAAGGCCAGCTACCGGCCACGCTGAGCAGCCTCAAGCCGCTTCCGGCATTGCCCGGCTCGGAGCAGATTCCCGCCAGCCCGGCCGTGGCGATCTGGAATCGCACCGGCGAACTGGCCTACTTTGGCCCCTACAGCGAAGGCCTGACCTGCAATTCGAGCAACAGTTTCATCGAACCGATTCTCGAGGCCCTGAACGTGGGGCGCGCCGTCAATGCAACCCACACGATGGCGGTGGGCTGTTATTGTCCATGGAGCAGGGACGCATCATCCGAATAAGGGAACACCATGAAACGCAGCCTCGTCGCACTCCTGTCGTTGGTCGTCACCGCCATCATCGTCACCGGCGGTTACCTCTACAGCAAGCAGCCCACCCGCCAGGGCACGGTGCAGTTGCAGGGGCTGCAAGGCTCGGTGACTGTGCGCTACGACGAGCGCGGCGTACCCCATATCCGCGCCGAGAACGAAGCCGACCTGTACCGTGCACTCGGTTACGTGCATGCCCAGGATCGGCTGTTCCAGATGGAAGTCATGCGCCGCCTCGCCCGTGGCGAGCTGGCCGAGGTGCTGGGACCGAAACTGCTCGACACCGACAAACTGATGCGCAGCCTGCGTATCCGCGAGCGCGCCGCCCGCTACGTGGCGGAACAGGACCCACAATCCCCGGCCTGGATCGCGATGCAGGCGTATCTCGACGGTATCAACCGCTACCAGGAAAGCCACGCCCGGCCGGTGGAGTTCGATGTCCTGGGCATTCCCAAGCGCCCGTTCACCGCCGAAGACACAGTGAGCATCACCGGTTACATGGCCTACAGCTTCGCTGCCGCCTTTCGTACCGAACCGCTGCTGACCTACGTGCGCGATCAACTGGGCACCGACTACCTGAATATTTTCGATCTCGACTGGCAGCCCAAGGGTGTGCTGGGCGAGCACCGCAAAACCGCCCTGCCCTTGGCCGATGCCGACTGGAAAGGTCTCGACGCCCTGGCCCGCTTGAGCGAACAAGCCCTGGTCGGAAGCGGCCTGCCACAATTCGAAGGCAGCAACGCCTGGGTCGTCGCCGGCAGCCATACCCGCAGCGGCAAACCTTTGTTGGCGGGGGACCCGCACATCCGCTTTTCCGCTCCCTCGGTGTGGTACGAGGCCCACCTTTCGGCACCGGGGTTCGAACTCTACGGGCACTACCAGGCGTTGTTGCCGTTTGCGACGCTAGGCATGAACAAGGATTTCGGCTGGAGCATCACCATGTTCCAGAACGACGACCTGGACCTGATTGCCGAGAAGGTCAACCCGGACAACCCCGAACAGGTCTGGTATCGCGATCAATGGGTGGACATGACCCGCAGCGAACAGCAGATCGCGGTAAAAGGCCAGGCGCCGGTGACGCTGGTGCTGCGCCAGTCGCCCCACGGCCCGATCGTCAACGATGTGCTCGGCGCCAATGCCGGCCACACACCGATTGCCATGTGGTGGGGTTTCCTGGAAAGCCGCAATCCGATCCTCGAGGCCTTCTACCAGCTCAACCGTGCCGACACATTGGCCAAGGCCCGCGGAGCATCGGCCAAGATCCATGCACCGGGGCTGAATGTCGTCTGGGCCAATGCCAAGGGCGATATCGGCTGGTGGGCCGCCGCCCAGCTGCCCAAGCGCCCGGCGGGAGTGAAACCCGGCTTCCTGCTCGATGGCAGCAGCCCAGAGGCGGAGAAGGAAGGCTTCTACCCTTTCAGTAACAATCCCCAGGAGGAGAATCCGGCCCGCGGCTACATCGTTTCGGCGAATTTCCAGCCGGTTTCACCCGGCGGTATCGAGATTCCGGGCTACTACAACCTCCCAGACCGTGGGCAGCAACTCAATCTCCAGCTCAGCGACAAACAGGCAAAGTGGGACATCGAAACCACCCGCAAGCTGCAATTGGGCACCACCACCGCCTATGGCCCGCGCTTGCTGGCACCTTTGCTGCCGGTGTTGAGGGACGTGGTCAGCGACCCGCAGGAACGCAAGTGGGTGGAACAACTGGCGCAATGGCAGGGCGATTACCCTCTGGATTCCGTCAGCGCCACGCTGTTCAACCAGTTCCTGTTCAACCTGGCGGATGCCACCCTGCACGATGAACTGGGGGACGGTTTTTTCGACACTGCCCTGTCCACCCGAGTGATTGACGCCGCACTGCCGCGCCTGGCCGCCTCGGCGGATTCGCCCTGGTGGGACGATCGCACGACCCTGGGCAAGGAAAGCCGTAGCGACATCGTCAAAACAGCCTGGAGCAAGAGCCTGGCGCACCTGAAGGCCACCTTTGGTGACGATGCCATGCAATGGCAATGGGGCAATGCCCATACCCTCACACATGGGCACCCATTGGGCATGCAAAAGCCGTTGGACCGGATCTTCAATGTCGGCCCATTCGCCGCACCCGGCACCCATGAAGTGCCCAACAATCTTTCCGCCAGGATCGGCCCGGCTCCCTGGCCGGTCACCTACGGCCCGTCCACCCGGCGCATCATCGATTTCGCCGACCCGACCCACAGCGTCACCATCAACCCGGTCGGCCAGAGCGGCGTGCCGTTCGACAAGTATTACGCCGATCAGGCCGAGGCCTACATCGAGGGTTTGTATCACCAGGCGCACCTGGCCGAGGAAGAAGTGACCGCCAACACCCATGACACCCTGAAGCTGTTGCCGGCCAGGACAACGCCCTGAGTCGGCGGCATTCATTTTTTTCCGTCACCGACAGGCTTGATTGTCATTGTTGGTCAAGACTACAGGGGTTTCTCTTCGTCCACCCCCAATGGAGTCATTGCGATGTTCAATAACTGGTCCGAACTGCTGCCCATCATCAAGAGCGCCTTTGGTGCCCTGGGCAAGAGCAACCCGAAAATGGTCAAGGCCTACATGGCCCTGGATGAAGCGGCTGCCGAGAACGACGTGCTCGATGCCAAGACCCGGGAGCTGATTTCCATCGCCGTGGCGATCACGACCCGCTGCGACGGTTGCATCGGCGTGCACACCGACGCCGCTATCAAAGCCGGTGCCACCCGCGAAGAAATCGCCGCGACCCTGGCCACGGCGGTGTCATTGAATGCCGGCGCAGCGTACATCTACTCGCTGCGAGCGCTGGAGGCCCATGACATGCTGAAGAAATGAACTAAGCAATTGCTGCGAAATTGAGCCTGAACTGTTGCGGCGTCACCCCCAATCTGCGATTGAAGACGTTGCGCATGTGCTGGGCATCGCGAAAGCCACATTGCCAGGCCACGGTCTTGAGCGGGGCCTGGGTGCTTTCCAGCATTACGCGGGCTGCGTCTACCCGGGCCCGCTCGACGAATTCCGCCGGGGTGACCTTGGCTTCCCGAGTGAACACCCGGGAAAAGTTGCGCTGGCTCATGTTCGCGGCATTGGCCAGATTGGCGAGACCCAAGTCACCGTTCAGGTTTGCCAGCACATAGTTCTGGACCTGGGCCACGGCGGACGTCGGCGTGGCGTGGGGAACGAGAAAAGGACTGAACTGCGATTGCCCGCCTGAACGCTGGGTAAATACCACCAGCCGCTTGGCTACGCTCAGAGCCACGTCCGCTCCATGATCCTGCGCCAACAGGAACAACGCCAGGTCGATCCCTGCGGTGACCCCGGCCGAGGTATAGAGCGCGCCGTCCTGCACGTACAGGCGATCTGCTTCGACCCGGGTCGAGGGACACAACTGCGCCAGCGCCCCGGCATCGCCCCAATGGGTGGTGACGGTCCGCCCCTCCAGCAACCCGGCCCGGGCGAGCATGAACGCGCCGTTGCAGATCGAGCCAAAGCGCCGTGCCCGCCCACAGGCGCCACGCAACCAGACATCGAACGTCGCACCGAAATCCATGAACGGCAAATGCGGCCCGCCCGCCACCAGCAGCAGGTCGTACGCCTGTCTAGCTTCACTGAATTGACGATGGGCATTGAGGGACAGACCGTTGGAACAGGTAACTGCTCCCGGCTCGATCCCAATGACCTCAAGCCGATAATGCTCCTCTGGGGGGAGGAACCGATTGGCCTCGCAGAACACATCCATGGGTCCGCTCACGTCCAGCGACTGGACGCCAGCGAACACCACGACCGCAACCGTTTTTTCCATGGACGCCTGCTTGCCTTCGAGTTGAACGGGAACACAGCCTACGCTAGCCAATCCATCAGCAGGACGCCACTTGGCACGAAACCAAGGCTTATTGGCATGGATCGCAGCCATGGAGAAATTGTTGCGCTGCATCCCCGCGATCAGACTTGTGCCCTCGGCGCCGCCCTGGCGCATCGTCAAGAGGAGAACAGCATGAACAGCATCGCCGGCATCGCCGGCATCAAGATCCCCGACAGCGCCCTTGCCCGCGCCACTACCGAATACATCCGCGACGTCGAATCCGATCTGCTGTATCACCATTCCCGCCGGGTGTTTCTGTTCGGAGCCTTGAGCGGCCAGCGTCGGCAACTGGCCTACGACCCGGAGCTGCTATACGTCGGTGCGATGTTCCATGACATTGGCTTGATGGAAGGCCATCGCAGCGACGATGAGCGCTTTGAAGTGGATGGTGCAAATGCTGCCGCAGCGTTTCTCAAACCCTATGGGTTGAGCGATGACGATATCGAACAGGTGTGGCTGTCCATCGCCCTGCATACCACGCCGGGCATACCGAAACACCTGCGTCCCACCGTCGCCCTGGTGACCGCCGGGGTGGAGATGGATGTACTGGGCATGGACTATGCCGCCTTCCCGGCAGCGCAGCGTGAAGCGGTGGTGCATGCCCACCCACGTGGAGAGGAATTCAAGGAGTGCATCATCTGCGCATTCGCCAACGGCTTGCGGCATCGCCCGCAGACCACCTTTGGCAACGTGAAGACCGACGTACTGGTGGACCAGGAGCCGGGGTTCAAGCCGATGAACTTCGTGGAAATCATCCGCACATCCCCCTGGAATTCGTAACCGCCCACTTTTGCATTGACTGCCACACCGCTTTCGCGGGCAAGCCCGCTCCCACATTGGATTTGCGGCTGTCTACAGTTTTGTGAGTCATCCAAAAAACCTGTGGGAGCGGGCTTGCTCACGAAGGCGGACTGACATTCAACATTTTCGTCGGCTGTCACATCGCTATCGCAAGCAAGCTCGTTCCCACGGTGGAGCTGTGTCGGGTCAGACCGGTGCGGTCTCGGCCCGGCGTACTTCCGGCTGCTTCCAGGAATCGGCGGCGCTTTCTTCGATGGCTTGCTGAATCGCCCGCTTGCGATTTTCTTCAGCGCGACGGCTGAAGTACCAGACCAGGAAGGTCACCAGCGACACCACCAGCAGGATCAGGCTCGCCACGGCATTGATCTCCGGCTTCACGCCCAGGCGCACCGCCGAGAACACTTCCATCGGCAAGGTCGTCGAACCCGGGCCCGACACGAAGCTTGCCAGTACCAGGTCGTCCAGGGACAACGCGAACGACATCATGCCCCCCGCCGCCAGCGATGGCGCGATCATCGGGATGGTGACCAGGATGAACACCTTCCACGGCCGTGCACCGAGGTCCATGGCCGCCTCTTCGATGGACAGGTCCAGCTCACGCAAGCGTGACGAGACCACCACCGCCACATAGGCCGCGCAGAACGTAGTGTGGGCAATCCAGATCGTGACGATGCCACGCTCCTGGGGCCAGCCGATCATCTGTGCCATGGCCACGAACAGCAGCAACAGCGACAGACCGGTGATCACTTCCGGCATCACCAGCGGCGCTGTGACCAGGCCACCAAACAGCGTGCGTCCCTTGAAACGGGTAATGCGGGTCAGCACGAAGGCCGCCAGCGTCCCCAGGGCCACCGCGGCGACCGCCGTATAGCAGGCGATTTCCAGCGAGCGCACCACCGAGCCCATCAGCTGGGTGTTGTCCAGCAGGCCGACGTACCACTTGATCGACCAACCGCCCCACACCGTCACCAGCTTCGAGGCGTTGAACGAATAGATCACCAGGATCAGCATCGGTGCGTAGATGAACGACAAACCCAGCACCAGCATCAGGCTTGAAAAACTGAAGCGCTTCATTCCTTGCCCTCCATTTCTTTGGCCTGACTGCGGTTGAACAGGATGATCGGTACGATCAGGATCGCCAGCATCACCACCGCCAGGGCGGACGCCACCGGCCAGTCACGGTTATTGAAGAATTCCTGCCACAGCACTTTACCGATCATCAGGGTTTCCGGACCGCCCAGCAATTCCGGGATCACGAACTCGCCCACCACTGGAATGAATACCAGCATGCAACCGGCGATGATGCCGTTCTTGGACAGCGGCACGGTGATTTTCCAGAAGCTGTTGAAGGTGCTCGAACCCAGGTCGGAGGCGGCTTCCAGCAGGCTTGGGTCATGTTTTACCAGGTTGGCGTACAGCGGCAGGATCATGAACGGGAGGTACGAATAGACCACGCCGATATAGACCGCCAGGTTGGTGTTGAGGATCTGCAGCGGTTCGCTGATCCAGCCCATGCTCATCAGGAAGCCGTTGAGCAGGCCGTTGTTGCTGAGGATGCCCATCCACGCGTAGACGCGGATCAGGATCGCGGTCCAGGTGGGCATCATGATCAGCAGCACCAGCACCGTCTGCGTCTCTTTGCGGGCATTGGCGATGGCATAGGCCATCGGGTAGCCGATCAGCAGGCACAGGGCGGTGCTGATCAGGGCCATCTTCAACGAGCCCAGATAGGCAGCGATGTACAGCTCGTCCTCGCTGAGCATTGCGTAGTTGGCGAGGTTGAGCAGCAGCTGCAGCTTCTGGTCGACGTAGCTGTAGATCTCGGTGTACGGCGGAATGGCCACGTCGGCTTCGGCGAAGCTGATCTTCAGGACAATGAAGAACGGCAGCATGAAGAACAGGAACAGCCAGATGAAGGGCACCCCGATGACCAGTTGACGGCCACCGGGCGTTATTCGATCCAGTCGGCGTTTGAGTTTGCGCATGTTCATGAGCGAAGCACCACGCCGCTGTCGTCTTCCCACCAGACGAACACCTGGTCGCCCCAGGTCGGCCGCTGACCACGGCGCTCGGCGTTGGCGACGAAAGATTGCACCAGCTTGCCGCTCGGCAATTCGACGTAGAACACCGAATGGCCGCCCAGGTAGGCGATGTCATGGACCTTGCCGCTGGACCAGTTGTGCTCGCAGGTCGGTTGTTCGACGGTCACCAGCAGTTTTTCCGGGCGAATGGCATAGGTCACCGACTTGTCCTGCACCGAGGTACTGATACCGTGGCCGACGTAGATGTTGCGGTCCAGGTCCTTGCAGGTCAGCACCGCGTGGCCTTCTGCGTCGTCCACCACTTCGGTCTCGAAGATGTTGACGTTGCCGATGAACTCGCAGACCAGGCGGCTGGTCGGGGTTTCGTAGATATCGATCGGGCTGCCGATCTGGGCGATCCAGCCCAGGTGCATGATCGCGATACGCTCGGCCATGGTCATGGCCTCTTCCTGGTCGTGGGTCACCATGACGCAGGTCACGCCAACCCGCTCGATGATCTCCACCAGCTCCAGCTGCATCTGCGAGCGCAGTTTTTTATCCAGCGCGCCCATCGGCTCATCGAGCAACAGCAGCTTCGGCCGCTTGGCCAGGGAACGGGCCAGGGCCACACGCTGGCGCTGGCCGCCGGAGAGCTGGTGCGGCTTGCGCTTGGCGTACTGGCTCATCTGCACCAGCTTGAGCATCTCCGCCACGCGGGCGTCAATGTCGGCTTTCGGAATCTTGTCCTGTTGCAAGCCGAAGGCGATGTTCTGCGCCACGGTCATATGCGGGAACAAGGCGTAGGACTGGAACATCATGTTGATCGGCCGCTCATAGGGCGGCATGTCGGTGATGTCCTCGCCGTCGAGGAAAATCCGCCCCTCCGTGGGCCGCTCGAAGCCGGCAAGCATGCGCAGCAAGGTGGATTTGCCCGAACCCGAACCGCCGAGCAAGGCGAAGATCTCGCCTTTCTTGATTTCCAGGGACACATCGTCCACGGCAATCGTCTCGTCGAACTTCTTCGTGACCCGGTCGATTTTGACCAGCACCTGCTTGGGTGTCTGGTCGCCCTCGAGGGCTTTCTTATAGGCGCCGGAGGCAACAGCCATTTACGAAACTCCCACAGAATTTACAGCTCGCCCCATACGGACGAACCTTGGTTAGAGCGGTTATTTACCCGACTTGACCTTGGTCCAGCTGCGGGTCATCAGTCGTTGGATCTTGGGCGGCAACTCGGAGTTGACGTAGAGCTTGTCGACGACTGCTTGCGGTGGGTAAACCGCCTCGTCGGTACGGACTTTCTGATCCATCAGCTCGCCAGCCTTTGGGTTCGGGTTGGCATAACCGACGGTGTCGCTGACCTGGGCGATAACCTCAGGCTTGAGCAAGTAGTTGATGAAGGCATGGGCTTGCTTGATGTTGGTGGCATCACGTGGGATCGCCAGCATGTCGAACCAGAGATTGCCGCCTTCCTTGGGGATCACGTAGGCGATCTCGACGCCCTTGCCGGCCTCGCTGGCACGTGAACGGGCCTGGAAGATGTCGCCGGAGAAACCGGCCGCCACGCAGATCTCACCATTGGCCAGGTCGGAGATGTACTTGGAGGAATTGAAGTAGGTCACGTAAGGCCGGATCTTGAGGAGCTGGGCCTCGGCCTTCTTGTAGTCTTCGGGGTCTTCGCTGTTGGGATTCAAGCCCAGGTAATTGAGCATCGCCGGGATCATTTCGTCCCCCGAATCGAGGAACGAGACGCCGCAACTGGAGAGCTTCTTGATGTTTTCCGGCTCGAACAGCATGGCCCACGAATCGATCTTGTCGACTCCCAGGACGGCCTTGACCTTCTCGACGTTGTAGCCGATACCGTTGGTGCCCCACAGGTACGGTACGGCGTACTGGTTGCCCGGATCGTTACGCTCCAGGCGCTTGAGCAGCGCGGGATCGAGATTGGCATAGTTGGGCAACTGGGCCTTGTCGAGCTTCTGGAAGGCCCCGGCCTTGATCTGCTTGCCCAGGAAGTGGTTGGACGGCACGACCACGTCGTAACCGGTACGACCGGCCAGCAACTTGCCTTCCAGGGTTTCATTGGAATCGAACACGTCGTAGACCGGCTTGATTCCGGTGGCTTTTTCGAAATCAGCCAGGGTGGTCTCGCCGATATAGTCCGACCAGTTATAAATATGCACGGTGGAAGCAGCCTGGACGCTGACCGCGAGCGTCAGGCCTGCACCAACCAGCAAAGCATTGCGTAACAAAGAAAAGACTGGCACGTGGAGGTCCTCTTAAATAGTCGGGCCCAAGTTGCCCCCGCTGCCTGGTCGCGATGGACCCAGCAACAAAACCGGCGCGCAACTTACCCTCGATAAACCGATCCAGCAAAACTTTTAGTTATTTAATTGCTCCTGTTGCCGCCGCCACGATGACGGCGACAACCGGAAGATGCCTCAAGCCGGTTTATTTACCGGATTTGATCTTGGTCCAGCTGCGGGTCAGCAGCCGCTGGGTGGCCGGCGGCAAGTCGCTGATCGCGTAGAGCTTGGCCTTCACTTCGTCAGACGGATAGATGTTCGGGTCACCAGAGATTTCCTTGTCCACCAACGCCGTAGCAGCCTTGTTGCCGTTCGGGAAGCGCACGTTGTCGGTGATCTCGGCCATGATTTCCGGCTTCATTAGGAAGTTCATGTACTTGTAGGCAGCCTCGACGTTCTCGGCATCCTTTGGAATAGCGACCATGTCGTAGAACGAGCCGGCGCCTTCTTTTGGAATGGCGTAGGCCACCTTGACCTTGCCACCGGCTTCGGCCGCACGGGACTTGGACTGTTCGATATCACCCGAGTACCCCACGGCTACGCAGATGTTGCCGTTAGCCAGGTCAGAGATGTACTTGGACGAATGGAAGTAGCTGATCGAAGGACGGATCTTGAGGAACAGCGCCTCGGCGTCAGCCAGTTGCTTCTTGTCCTGACTGTCGGTCGGGTAGCCCAGGTAGTGCAACGCCACCGGGATCATTTCGGTCGGCGAATCGAGGAAGCTCACACCGCAGCCCTTGAGCTTGGCGATGTTTTCCGGCTTGAGCAGCGTGTCCCACGAGTCGATCTTGTCGACGCCCAGTGCGGCCTTGACCTTCTCTGGGTTGTAGCCGATGCCGATGGTGCCCCACATATAAGGGAAGGCGTGCTGGTTGCCCTTGTCGCTGGCATCGCCCACGGCCTTGAGCAGGTCGGTGTCGAGGTTCTTCCAGTTCGGCAACTTGGACTTATCAAGCGGCTGGTAGACGCCGGCCTTGATCTGCTTGGCCAGGAAGTTGTTCGACGGCACCACGATGTCGTAACCCGACTTGCCGGCCAGCAACTTGGCTTCCAGGGTCTCGTTGCTGTCGAACACGTCGTAGACCACCTTGATGCCCGACTCTTTCTCGAACTTGGCGACCGTGTCCGGTGCGATGTAGTCGGACCAGTTATAGACATGCAGCACTTTATCGTCCGCCTGAACGGCACTCGCCATCACGCCCATCAGGGACATGGCGAGGAGGGTCTTGCCAGCTATCTTCATACCTATTGCCTTCATGGATGATGCTCCAGTTATTCTTTTTAGCCACAGTTCAGTAGCCGGCTCGCGGGCAACTTGAACGGTCGGTAGTCTGGCAAGTTACAGGGCAGGCTTTCAACACAAGCCCGACCTTTTGTTCAGACTGGGCGAGGCCCTTGGAAGCGCCTCGCACAGAGCCTAGCACTTAGCCTTGCAACGCACTGAGGGTCAGGTCCAGGCACTGCCGTGCCTTGGACACCAGTTCATCCACCTCGGCCTTGCTGATCACCAGCGGCGGCGCAATGATCATGGTGTCGCCCACGGCACGCATGATCAGTCCGTTGTCGAAGCAGAACTGCCGGCAGATCATGCCCACACCCTTGCCTTCGTAGCGCTGGCGCGTGGCTTTGTCCCGGACCAGTTCGATTGCCCCCAGCAGCCCGACACCGCGCACCTCACCCACCAGCGGGTGGTCGTTCAGTTCCCTCAGGCGTTTCTGCAAATAGGGTGCCGTTTCGCTGTGGACCCGCTCGATAATCTTTTCTTCACGCAGGATACGGATGTTTTCCAGGGCCACCGCCGCCGCCACCGGGTGGCCGGAGTAGGTGAAGCCGTGGTTGAAGTCGCCGCCTTCGTTGAGCACCGCGACCACGTCGTCACGCACGATCAGGCCGCCCATGGGGATGTAACCGGAGGTCAGCCCCTTGGCGATGGTCATCAGGTGCGGCTTCAAACCGTAGAAGTCGGTACCGAACCACTCACCGGTGCGACCAAAACCGCAGATCACTTCGTCGGCCACGAACAGGATGTCGTACTTGGCGAGGATCTCCTTCATACGTGGCCAGTAGCTGTCCGGCGGCACGATCACCCCGCCCGCGCCCTGGATCGGTTCGGCAATGAAGGCCCCGACGTTGTCCACGCCGATCTCCAGGATCTTCTCTTCCAGTTGATTGGCCGCCCATACACCGAACTCCTCGGGGCTCATGTTGCCGCCTTCGCCGTACCAGTAAGGCTGGGCGATGTGGACGATTCCCGGGATCGGCAGGTCGCCCTGCTCGTGCATATAAGTCATGCCGCCCAGGCTCGCGCCGGCCACGGTGGAACCGTGATAACCGTTCTTGCGGCTGATGATGACTTTCTTGTTCGGCTGGCCCTTGATCGCCCAGTAGTGGCGGACCATGCGCAGCATGGTGTCGTTGCCTTCGGAGCCGGAGCCGGTGAAAAACACATGGTTCATGCCTTCAGGGGCGATGTCGGCGATGGCCTTGGACAACTCCAGCGCCGGCGGGTGGGCGGTCTGGAAGAACAGGTTGTAGTACGGCAACTCGCGCATCTGCTGGCTGGCGGCGTCGGCCAGCTCATCGCGGCCGTAGCCGACGGCCACGCACCACAGGCCAGCCATGCCATCGAGAATCTTGTTGCCTTCACTGTCCCAGAGATAGACGCCCTTGGCGCGGGTAATGATGCGCGGGCCTTTCTCTTTGAGTTGCTTGAAATCGCTGAACGGGGCCAGATGATGATCGCTGCTCAAGGCCTGCCATTCACGGGTTTGCGGGTTGTTGCGGGTCATGCGAATTCTCCTTTATATCGGTGGGGGCGAGGCTGCCGGAGGCAACCTCACCCGGCGCCTCAGACGGCAAAGAGCAGGAATTCCCGCTCCCACGAACTGATGACGCGCTTGAAGTTTTCATGCTCGGCCCGCTTGACTGCGACGTAGCCCGTGATGAATTTCTTGCCCAGGTACTTCTCGATGGTGCTGCTGTTTTCCATGCGCTCCAAGGCGTCTTCGATGGTCAGCGGCAGGCGCAGGTTGCGCCGTTCGTAGCCACGACCCACCACCGGCGCACTGGGGTTGATGCCCTCGACCATGCCGATGAAGCCGCACAACAGGCTGGCGGCAATCGCCAGGTACGGGTTGGCGTCGGCGCCCGGCAAGCGGTTTTCCACCCGACGGTTCTGCGGCCCGGCATCCGGCACCCGCAGGCCGACAGTACGGTTCTCTTCGCCCCACTCCACGTTCACCGGTGCCGAGGTGTCCGGCAGGAAGCGGCGGAACGAGTTGACGTTGGGGGCGAACAGCGGCAGCAGCTCGGGAATGAATTTCTGCAGGCCACCGATGTGGTGCAGGAACAGCTCGCTCATCGTCCCGTCTTCATTGGAGAAAACGTTCTTGCCGGTCTCCTTGTCAATGATGCTCTGGTGCAGGTGCATCGCACTGCCGGGCTCGCCGGTCATGGGCTTGGCCATGAAGGTCGCGGCGACGTTGTGCTTGAGCGCCGCCTCGCGCATGGTGCGCTTGAACACCAGGATCTGGTCGGCGAGGGACAGCGCATCGCCGTGACGGAAATTGATTTCCATCTGCGCCGTACCGTCTTCGTGAATCAGGGTATCGAGGTCCAGCTCCTGCAATTCGCACCAGTCGTAGACGTCTTCGAACAAAGGATCGAATTCGTTGGCCGCCTCGATGGAGAATGACTGGCGTCCGGTTTCCGGGCGACCGGAACGGCCTACGGGCGGTTGCAGCGGGAAATCAGGGTCGTCGCTGCGCTTGGTCAGGTAGAACTCCATTTCCGGCGCGACGATCGGTTGCCAACCCTTGTCGGCATAGAGCTTGAGCACCTTCTTGAGCACGTTGCGCGGCGACAGCTCGATGGGGTTGCCCTGCTTGTCGTAGGAGTCGTGGATCACCTGGGCGGTGGGCTCGATGGCCCAGGGCACGAGGAACACTGCGTTTTCGTCCGGGCGGCACATCATGTCGATGTCGGCAGGGTCGAGCAGTTCGTAATAGATGTCGTCTTCGACATAGTCGCCCGTAACGGTCTGGAGCAGGACGCTCTCGGGCAGGCGCATGCCTTTTTCGGCAATGAACTTGTTGGTCGGCGAGATCTTGCCCCGGGTGATGCCGGTCAGGTCGCCAATCATGCATTCGACTTCTGTGATCTTATGGTTTTTCAACCAATCGGTGAGCTGGTCGAGGTTGTTACTCATAAATGCCTCTAGGCGTGAGTTTCCTGGCTGCTTTCAGTAGCCAGGCGTTGTTTGACGCATCGGCGTCGCGTTGTGTTGCCCTTGCCCGACAATCGGCCGGAAAAAGGTTCTAAAGTTGAAGGAGAGCCGCGAAAGAGAGATTCGTCCAGGGCGTCCAGAATATTGGACGACGATGACGACTGATCCGCCGGGAGAGACATCAGCATGGGCAAGCGCCTGGCGGCCCTCATCGTGGCCGGGGAGCGGGTGTCATCAGTGATGCGATGAGCGTTGCGACAAGCATGCCAACCGATCTGCTGGAACCGTTGGTGAGGCCGTTGGTACGGCAGGCGAGACATGAAGCACCCCGGTATTATTGCTGTTATGGGTTTGAATCGAGCTTAGCCTTGTTCATTTTTTTACACAACACCCCCGTAAAAAATACAACACGGCCCGCTCAAGCTTGCGGGCGGCAAGTCCCTCAAAGGGAAAAAAACGCCCCAAACTGCCTCAAAAAAGCCCCCCAGGTGCTTTTTTAGGGCAAAAAAGGCCCTGCTTGACTTCGGCATGCCGTTCGGGTTGACTGGCTTTCGAAGAGATCAATGATTGATATTTTTAACAACAAAGGTGTTGCATCATGTCGGTACCCCCGCGTGCCGTTCAGCTTAACGAAGCGAACGCGTTCCTTAAGGAACATCCTGAGGTTCTGTACGTTGACCTTCTGATTGCGGATATGAATGGTGTGGTGCGCGGCAAGCGCATCGAACGCACCAGCCTCCACAAGGTTTACGAGAAAGGCATCAACCTGCCGGCCTCCCTGTTTGCCCTGGATATCAATGGCTCGACGGTGGAAAGCACCGGCCTGGGCCTGGACATCGGCGACGCCGATCGGATCTGCTATCCAATCCCTGGCACCCTTTCCAACGAACCCTGGCAGAAGCGCCCTACCGCGCAACTGCTGATGACCATGCACGAACTGGAAGGCGAGCCTTTCTTCGCCGACCCTCGCGAAGTCCTGCGCCAGGTCGTGACCAAGTTCGACGAACTGGGCCTGACCATCTGCGCGGCATTCGAGCTGGAGTTCTACCTGATCGACCAGGAGAACGTGAACGGTCGTCCACAGCCGCCCCGCTCGCCGATCTCCGGTAAACGCCCGCACTCGACCCAGGTCTACCTGATCGACGACCTGGACGAATACGTCGACTGTCTCCAGGACATCCTGGAAGGCGCCAAGGAGCAAGGCATTCCCGCCGACGCCATCGTCAAGGAAAGTGCCCCGGCGCAGTTCGAAGTGAACCTGCACCACGTGGCCGACCCGATCAAGGCTTGCGACTATGCGGTACTACTCAAGCGCCTGATCAAGAACATCGCCTACGACCATGAAATGGACACCACCTTCATGGCCAAGCCGTATCCCGGCCAGGCAGGCAATGGTCTGCACGTTCACATTTCGATTCTGGACAAGGATGGCAGGAATATCTTTGCCAGCGAGGATCCCGAGCAGAACGCCGCGCTGCGCCACGCGATCGGCGGTGTGCTCGAGACCCTGCCTGCGCAAATGGCGTTTCTCTGCCCGAACGTGAACTCTTACCGTCGTTTCGGCGCACAGTTCTATGTGCCGAACTCGCCGACCTGGGGCCTGGACAACCGTACCGTGGCCCTGCGCGTACCCACCGGTTCCGCCGATGCCGTGCGCCTGGAGCACCGCGTGGCCGGCGCCGATGCCAACCCGTACCTGCTGATGGCCGCCGTACTGGCGGGCGTGCATCATGGCCTGGTCAACAAGATCGAGCCGGGCGCACCGGTGGAAGGCAACAGCTACGAGCAGAACGAGCAGAGCCTGCCGAACAACTTGCGCGATGCCCTGCGCGAGCTGGACGACAGCGAAGTCATGGCCAAGTACATCGATCCGAAGTACATCGATATCTTCGTGGCCTGCAAGGAAAGCGAGCTGGAGGAGTTCGAACACTCCATCTCCGATCTTGAGTACAACTGGTACCTGCATACCGTTTAAGCGGTTGCAGTAAAGAGAACGCCGCAGGCCTTAGCGGGCTGCGGCGTTTTTTATGGCCGCCTTCGGCGGATCGCGAGCAAGCTCGCTCCCACAGAATATTGAGTGCCCCCAATTTTGTGGCCTCCCCGCAGATCCCATGTGGGAGCGAGCCTGCTCGCGATGGCGGCCGGGCAGACAACCTACCTCCCGGCTCGTACAATGCGCGCAATCCCGCAGGAGCCATCCATGACACGCACCGCCACGCCTCGCAAACCCCGCGCACGCAGCCAGGCCCGGATCGACTCGATCCTTGATGCCGCCCGCACGCTGCTGGCGGCCGAAGGCGTGGCCAGCCTGTCGATCTACAGCGTGGCCGAGCGCGCCGAGATCCCGCCCTCCTCCGTGTATCACTTTTTCGCCAGCGTGCCTGCGCTGCTCGAAGCGCTCACCGCCGACGTCCACGCCGCCTTCCGCGCCTGCCTCCAGGCACCGATCGATCATGACGCGCTGCATCATTGGCACGACCTGTCACGACTGGTGGAACAACGCATGCTGACGATCTACGACCAGGACGCCGCCGCACGCCAGTTGATTCTGGCCCAGCATGGCCTGACCGAAGTCACCCAGGCCGACCGCCAGCACGATCTTGAGCTCAGTGACTTGATGCACAAAGTCTTCGCCCGACATTTCGAACTGCCGCCACTGCCCACCGACGTCGACGTCTTCGCCCTCGCAATGGAGCTCGGCGACCGGGTCTATGCCCGCTCGGTGCAACAACACGGCCAAATCACCCCACGCCTGGCCGAAGAAGGCATGCGGGTGTTCGATGCCTACCTGGGGTTGTACCTGCCGCCGTATTTGCCCAAGCGCGAAGCGGTCTGATCCTCAGCCTTTCATACGTATAGCGCCCATCGCGCTTAGAGCGAGGTCCAGTTCAGCGCCATCCAGGTGGCGACCGTAATGGGCGCCAAGCTCACCTTCCCAACCCATTACTTCGTCCAAGAGGCTGGCTGCCTGCTCAGGCATCAAAGCAAAGTGCATACAGTGGCTGAGCAGATTTTCCCGGGTGATGACTCGTCCGTGCCGACCGACCGCCATCGAAAGATAAGGCGGCGAAGAACCATCGAGTCCTGGCACTACGTCGTACATCGGCGCCAACCGCCATCGCCCTTTGAGCCAAAGGATTGCATGATTTTTTGGGTGATCATCGTCATTGCCAACCAAAGCGTTAAAACACATGCGCTTGAATAGTTCACGCAGGTCGTCATCCGGTACTCCGCGTCGCTTCATTTCATTGGCAAGGCCAGCATAAACCCAGGCGCTTCGATCATTGGATTGCCAATCGGCATCCAGCAATGTCAGCCCACTCAACATCGGTATACGGCGTCCGGCTTCGGCGATCGGAAAACGGTCGAATCGTTTGACCAGCAATGTCGAGGGTGTACCGGCGTATAACGCAGTTTTCGCGACATTCAGCCCCTTGAGCGCCGCAAACGTCATGCAGGCATGCTCCATGGCCGGAACATCACAGGTGTCATAGCGATCCCGGGGTTTGGCCAGGATGAACACACCCTCATCCTGCAACGTTCGCTTCGGTCTTGCGCCCCCCAGAGAGGAGCGTTGCTTACGCAGCTGGAGGGTCCTGATCGCCTCATCATCTAGCTGGTTATCGAAGATGGCATCCGTCGCCTCGATAAATGCAGCGAGGCCTTTCAAGGAAGGCAACGCCTCCTGGCCGACACCATGGGGTGGATGACGAGTTGCGCCAGCCATCAGGTTGCCCGCGCGATCGTTGTTCGGCGACTTGAGTAAATACTCGACCGGGTTTAGATCCGTTCGATGAAGGTCCCGCAAAACGCGTTCCCCCCAACCATCAGGCATTGCATCGTTGATGAAACCGGGTACGCCACGGTTAGTGGTGATGCCAGCAAAGGGCTGGGCACGAAGTGGATAACGGATCGGGTCGGGTACCCAGGTATGGCCGGCGACATAGTCGGGGTCGTAAATAAACTCTCCCTGACCATTGTCGATGCTCAACCGGCCCAGTGTATGAACCTCTCCAGTTTCGGGATTTTCCACATAGATGTATGCCCTGGGCATCAGAAGTCCCCTTTGGCACCGGCCAGCCGCACGCGGGCTTTGCGGGGTGCTTGAACGGACGCAAGGGATGAAGCTTCGATCTGCTGGCGGCTCTGAAACACTTCCTGAGTCAACCCCAATTGCCACAGCACTAGCATGAATGAGCGCAGTTCCACGGACGGGTCACCGGCCTCGATCTTGCGTACCGTCCTTTCCGAAATGGTCAGTGACGCGGCGAGATCTTTCTGTCGCTGTCGATTTTGCAGGCGTCGGCTTTTCACCAGCGCCCCAATGGCGTGAAGGCTGTCGGCACACTCGATGGGGAAAAACTCGTTCATAAACGGCGCTCAAAAGCTGCTAAGGCATTCTAAAGCGAACTATAGCACCGCTTAAATTCAATAAACGTTAAAAATTTTCAGGATCAGCATCCTTATAAGTCTCTTTAAACCTTATAAAACGCTTTTAAATGCCGCTGAAGGACGTTCCCACGCTCTGCGTGGGAACGAGCCCCAAAAGGCCAACGCCATTCGGGGCATCGGCTGGAGCAGCGCTCACAACTTGGCGATCGACACCTCCGTGGATTTGACGAAAGCGATTACTTCGCTGCCGATCGCCAGTTCCAGCTCCTTGACCGAACGGGTGGTGATGACCGAAGTGACGATGCCGGAGGCGGTCTGAACGTCGATTTCCGATAGTACGTCACCTTCGACGATTTCCTTGATGATGCCTTTGAACTGGTTGCGCACGTTGATGGCTTTGATGGTCATACGATTTCTCCTGGGTCGAAATGAGCTGCGAGCTGCAAGCTGCAAGTAAAAGCACGCGCCTCTTCTTGTAGCTTGCCGCTTGAAGCTGCTTTATTGCGCCCAGCGCAATTGCGTGGGCAAGGGTGAAACAGGTTCGGGTTCCGGCGGTTGGCCAGGTAGGGACAGCACGCGGTTGAGGACTTCGGTCTCCAGGGTCGCCAGGCGATGGGAACCGCGAATCCGCGGGCGTGGCAGATCGATGGGCAGGTCGAGACCGATCCGGCCGTCTTCGATCAGGATCACCCGGTCGGCGATGGCCACCGCTTCGCTGACGTCGTGGGTGACCAGCAGCACGGTAAAGCCGTGTTGCTGCCACAGGCGTTCGATCAGTTGCTGCATTTCAATACGGGTCAGGGCGTCGAGCGCGCCCAAGGGTTCGTCGAGCAACAACAGGCGCGGCCGATGAATCAACGCGCGGGCCAGGGCCACCCGCTGTTTCTGGCCGCCGGACAACGCCGCCGGCCACTCATCGGCGCGGTCGGCCAGGCCTACGGCGTCCAGCGCCTGCAATGCCTGGGCTCGCCAGTTGCCTTTGAGCCCCAGGCCGACGTTGTCGATGATTTTCTTCCAGGGCAACAGGCGCGCCTCCTGGAACATCAGGCGGGTGTCCTTTTGCGCGGCGTTCAAAGGCGCGGAGCCTGCCAGCAATTGACCATCCGAGGGTTGATCGAGACCAGCCAGCAAGCGCAGCAAGGTGCTTTTGCCGCAACCGCTACGACCGACCACGGCCACGAACTGTCCGGCCGGGATGTGCAGGTCGATATCCCGCAACACCTGGCGTGAACCGAAGGTTTTCTGCAGTTTGCGCACCGCCAGCGGAATGCCTTGCAGCAGGCGCGGGGGTTGTTGGGCGGTCATGCGACACCTCCCTTGTTGACCTGATACGCCGGATGCCAGCGCAGCCACACCCGCTCAAGTCCACGAGCGGCAAGGTCGGCCAGCTTGCCAAGCACGGCGTACAGCAGAATCGCCAGCACCACCACGTCGGTCTGTAGGAACTCCCGGGCATTCATCGCCAGGTAGCCAATGCCGGAGCTGGCGGAGATGGTTTCCGCAACGATCAGCGTCAACCACATGAAACCCAGCGCAAACCGTACCCCCACCAGGATCGAAGGCAACGCGCCCGGCAGGATCACCTGGCGAAACAGGCTGAAGCCGGACAAACCGTAACTGCGGGACATTTCCACCAGCGTCGGATCGACATTGCGGATGCCGTGGTAAGTGTTGAGGTAGATCGGAAACAGCGTGCCAAGCGCCACCAGGAAAATCTTCGCCGACTCATCGATGCCGAACCACAGGATCACCAGCGGAATCAATGCCAGGTGCGGCACGTTGCGCACCATCTGCACCGAACTGTCCAGCAGACGCTCGCCCCATTTCGACAGACCGGTGATGAAGCCCAGCACCAACCCGATACTCCCGCCGAGCAGAAAACCGACCGTTGCCCGCCACCCGCTGATTGCCAGGTGGGTCCAGATTTCACCGCTGCGCACCAGATTGACCCCGGCCTCGATCACGGCCACCGGGGCGGGCAGGATCCGCGTGGACAACCAGCCCGCCGAAACCGCCAGTTGCCACACCGCCAGCAACAGTAGCGGCAGTGCCCAGGGTGTCAGGTTGTGGATAAATTTCTTCATGGCCGCCTCAGCTCTGGGATGCGGCTTTGGGGAGAATGTCATTGGCGACCATCTCCCCGAATGGGCTGACATAGCCCTGGCCCTTCGGCAGCTCCGGGCGCTCAACGTCCAGGTGCGGGAACAACAGCTCCGCCACGCGGTACGACTCTTCGAGATGTGGATAACCGGAAAAAATAAAGGTGTCGATCCCCAGTTCGGCGTACTCCTTGACCCGCGCAGCCACCGTCGGGCCATCGCCCACCAGCGCCGTACCGGCACCACCACGCACCAGTCCGACACCGGCCCAGAGGTTGGGGCTGACTTCCAGCTTGTCACGCCGCCCCCCATGCAACGCGGCCATGCGTTGCTGGCCCACCGAATCGAAGCGCGCCAGGGAAGCCTGGGCGCGGGCGATGGTGTCGTCGTCCAGGTGGGAGATCAGCCGATTGGCGGCTTGCCAGGCTTCGGCATTGGTTTCACGCACGATCACATGTAAACGTATGCCGAAACGCACGGTACGGCCGAGCTTCGCGGCTTTGGCACGCACCTGTCGGATTTTTTCCGCCACGGCGGCGGGCGGCTCGCCCCAGGTCAGCACCATCTCCACCTGCTCGGCAGCGAGGTCCTGGGCCGCCTCAGACGAACCGCCGAAATACAGCGGCGGACGCGGTTGCTGGATGGGCGGATAGAGCAGCTTGGCCCCCTTCACACTAATGTGTTCGCCGTCGTAGTCGACGGTCTCGCCTTCCAGCACACGACGCCAGATGCGTGTGAATTCCACCGAAGCCTGATAACGCGCCTCATGATCCAGGAACAGGCCATCACCGGCCAGCTCTTCCGGATCACCACCGGTCACCAGGTTGAACAGTGCTCGGCCGCCGGACAACCGGTCCAGGGTCGCCGCCTGACGCGCCGCTACCGTCGGGGAAATGATCCCGGGACGCAGGGCAACGAGGAATTTCAAACGCTGGGTTACCGGAATCAACGATGCGGCCACCAGCCAGGAGTCCTCGCAGGAGCGTCCGGTGGGAATCAACACGCCGCCGAAACCCAGCCGATCCGCCGCCTGGGCAATCTGTTGCAGGTAACCGTGATCAACGGCACGGGCGCCTTCGACGGTGCCCAGATAATGGCCGTCGCCGTGAGTAGGCAGGAACCAGAAAATATTGAGGCTCATGGAGTGGTCTCCTAAGGAAATCGGATTACTGCGCGTTCGCAACGGCCGCCGGCGGCGTCCAGATCACGTCCCGGATGCTCAGGGGCTTGGGAATCAGCTTGAGTTGGTAGAAGGTGTCGGCAATCTTCTGCTGTGCCGCGACCACTTCCGGCGTGAGGAACAGGGCCCCGAACCCCTGGCGCTTCATCGACGTCAGGGTGATCGGCTCAGGCAGGCCGAGCAGTGGCGACACTTGTCGGGTCACGTCTTCGGGGTTGGCCTTGGACCATTCCCCCACCGCGCGAACTTCCTCCACCAGGGCGCTGATGACCTGGGGATTTTTCTGCGCATAGGTTCGGGTAGCGAGGTAGAACTGGTGGTTGTCGACGATACCTTTGCCATCGCGCAGGGTGCGCGCCTGCAGTTGTTGTTCGGCGGCAGCCTGGTATGGATCCCAGATCACCCAGGCGTCGACACTGCCCCGCTCGAACGCGGCACGGGCGTCGGCCGGCGGCAGGAATACGGTCTGGACCTCGTTATATGCGAGGCCGGCATCCTCCAGCGCTCGCACCAACAGGTAATGGACATTGGAGCCTTTGTTCAGCGCGACTTTCTTGCCCTTGAGGTCCTGTACCGACTGGATCGGCGAGTCCTTGGGCACCAGGATGGCCTCACTGTTAGGGGCCGGCGGTTCGTAGGCGACGTAGAGCAGATCGGCCCCGGCCGCCTGGGCGAACACCGGTGGGGTTTCTCCCGTGACACCAAAATCGATGGAGCCGACGTTCAGGCCTTCAAGCAATTGCGGGCCGCCCGGGAACTCGGTCCATTGCACGTCCACGCCTTGGGCGGCGAGGCGTTTTTCCAGCGTACCCTTGGCCTTGAGCAGGACCAGGGTGCCATATTTCTGATAACCGATCCGCAAGGTCTCGGCTTGAGCCTGGGTAATGACGCCGAAGGACACAGCCGCAGCAAACAGAGCGACCAGCCCGCGACGCAAAATGACAGAGCGCATGGCGCTTCTCCTTTTTGCTGTGGGGTTTGGCTGCACCTGCTGGGCCGTTGGCGGCTGAGTAAGGTGAGTTGAATCAGGGTATATCGGGGTTCAAATGCTCCAGCGAGCACTCAACAGGCGTTCGTTCAATAGGCTTGGCTCCAACGGCTTTGGGCGACGGGCCATGGCGCTGTAAAACTGTTCCAGCGCCTCATCCAGCCGTTGCTCCAGTGCCGGCACCAACTGTGCTTGGGCGCTGCCTTCGCCATAGGCGATCTGGCTGTCTTCGGCAAAGATTCCCTGGAGCAATTCCTGAGCCTTGAGCGCTGACAGCACCGGCTTGAGGGCATAATCCACCGCCAGCATGTGGGCAATACTGCCGCCAGTCGCCATGGGCAGCACCACCTTATGGCTCAAGGCCCGCTCGGGCAGCAGATCCAACACGGTCTTCAACGCGCCGGAAAAAGATGCCTTGTAGACAGGTGTGGCGATCAGCAGCCCGTCGGCATTCTCGATCTGTTGGAGCAGATCGATGATCTTCGGGCTGTCGAAGCGGGCATGGAGCAGATCTTCGGCCGGAAAATCGCGCACCCGATAGCTCACCACTTCCACACCGTGCTGTTGCAACCAGCGCTGCGAGCGCTCCAGCAGTACCCCGGAGCGGGAACGCTGGCTGGGACTGCCACCGAGTGAGACGACCAACATACCTGCCATTCCTTTAACGTTCTGTGCGATTCGCTGTGGGCGATCTCGCTGGATGGGTCAAACCATAGCAGCGCCTTCATATATCCATAAATCATATTTATTCATTTAGTTATTCAATATAGAAATATGCGATCAACTTTCTTCAAGGCATGAAAAAAGGCCGTCGAAACGGCCGGAATCCCTTTGGACACGGCTTCCCTTTGTGGGAGTGGGCTTGCTCGCGAAGGCGGTGTATCGGACGACATTGGTTAACCTGAAACGCCGCCTTCGCGAGCAAGCCCGCTCCCACAGAAAAGAGTATTTTGGCTGACCTTGCGTCAGCGATTGGGCTGTGGAGTCAGGCGCAAGTACGGCTTCACTGCGCGATAACCCCTGGGGAAACGCTGCTTGAGCTCTTCCTCATCCTTGAGCGATGGCACGATCACCACTTCATCACCGTCCTGCCAGTTGGCGGGCGTGGCGACCTTGTGGTTGTCGGTCAGTTGCAAGGAGTCGATCACCCGCAGGATTTCGTTGAAATTGCGTCCGGTGCTGGCCGGATAGGTAATGGTGAGGCGAATCTTCTTGTTCGGGTCGATCACGAACAGTGAACGCACGGTCAATGTGTCGCTGGCATTGGGGTGGACCAGGTCGTACAGGTCCGACACCTTGCGATCGGCGTCAGCCAGAATCGGGAAGTTGACGACGGTATTCTGGGTTTCGTTGATGTCCTCGATCCATTTGTGGTGCGAGTCCACCGGATCGACCGAGAGGGCAATGGCCTTGACGCCGCGCTTGGCGAATTCATCCTTGAGCTTGGCGGTGAGGCCCAGCTCAGTGGTGCAGACCGGCGTAAAGTCCGCCGGGTGAGAAAACAGCACGCCCCAGCTATTGCCGAGCCACTCGTGGAAGCGGATTCTGCCGGCGCTGGATTCCTGTTCGAAGTCGGGGGCGATGTCGCCCAGTCTGAGGCTCATGATGTGGCTCCTGGATGAGATCTTGTGGAGCCTGACTGTGCCTCGGTTCCGGCGGTTTTAAAAAGAATGAATATCGATCTCGCTAGATTTTTTGTGAATATAAAAAACTGTTCACTGGCCTGGACGTACTTAGGGGTCCAGGATTCTCGACGAGGTTTCGAGAAGGCCTCGAGTTGCTGTAAAGAGGAGAAGTTCGAGGAGGGCTACAGGGGTGGGCCTGACTCGAAACGTAAAGCCCCGCCCGGCGTTATCGGGCGGGGCTTTTTTGTTTTGTATTCACATTATGGAAATTATTGCCGCGATTTCAGGACGAACGGCTAGGATAGGCAGCCTGAACACTCAAGCCTTGCTGACGTATCTGCAAAGCCATCTGCCTGATTTATTGGCAGTGTACCTGTTCGGCAGCCATGCACAGGACCCGGAAAACGCAAAAGCCCCGTCCGGCGTGTGCCGGACGGGGCTTTTTTTCGGCTCTACGTCTTACATGAAGTTGTAAGTGTAGTTGAAGATCAGACGGGTCTGATCCTGGCTGTCGCCCACACCGCTGCTGCGGTAGGTACCCTGACGCAGGGTAGTGCCGAAGCCTTTCAATGCGCCTTGCTGGATCACGTAATCCACACGCATGTCGCGTTCCCACTCGGAGTAATCGCTTCCACCAGAGGCGGTTTTGACATCGTCGCCACGCAGGTAGGAAATCGATGCTTTCAGACCCGGAACGCCAGCCGAGGCGAAGTCATACGAGTACTGGCCGAACGTGGTGTTTTCACCGGCGCGGACAAAACCGTTGATCATGCTGTCGGTGAACAGGTAGAAGCTCGCACCGCCGGCCCCTTCAGGACGACCGTTGCTGTTAACCACGTTGCCCTGGTTCAGGTAGACGAAGCCGCCGTCATCACCGACTTGTTGGTGACCCAACAGGAAGGCGCTACCACCCAGGGTGTAGGTGAACATGGCGCTCCAGGTCTTGTTATCGACCTCGCCAGCGTGCTTGGCGTAGCCACCGTTGTTGTTGAAGCGGTAGCCGGCGTCGCCGTTACGGCCATCCGAACTGCTGTCGAAGTAACGCAGGTCAGTCTTGAACGATTGGCCTTCGCTGATCGGGAAAACGTGTACGGCACCCAGGAAGTGCTGTTTGTAGTAATCCTGCAGGTTGGCGTAGTAGTACTGCAGGGTCAGGTCTTTGGTGACCTTCCAGTCAGCACCGCCAAAACGGAACTGGTTGCTGTCCTCGGTGCCGCCCGCTACTGCCAGGCCAGTGCTGTTGCTCGATGCACGACCTGTGGCGTGTTCCAACTGACCAGCGTTGAAAGTGACATTGTCGATTTCCTTGGAGGTGATGGTGCCACCTTCAAAGGTCTGCGGCAGCAGACGGCTGTCGTTGGCGACCAGGATTGGCAGGTTCGGTGCCAATGCACCACCTACGTGAGCCTCGGTCTTGGAGAACAGCGCCTTGACGTTGCCCGACAAACGGCTCCAGTCATGTACCGCCGCACCATCGGTATCGCTTGGCATATAGGAACCGTTGTTACGGCCCCTGCCTCCATCGAGACGAATACCCACCAGCGCCTGGGCATCGATACCGAAACCCACGACACCTTGCGTGAAGCCAGACTTGTAGTCGAATTTGAGGCCGGTGCCTGTTTCGCGCAGGTCCTCGCTGCCCGTTTCATGGTTATCGTTATTGAAGTAAAGCGTACGAGAACTGACCGACGCCTTGCTGTCTTCGATAAAACCGGCGGCGCCTGCCTGCTGCGCCAGAACCCCAACGGCCACAGCCAGGGCCAAGGTGGACTTGTTCATGCTTCGCTCCTCTCGTTTTCTAATTCTTGTGTTTCTTTGGTTCCGGATCGAACGTCCGGAATCCGCGGATGCGCGATTAGCGCCAGACCGTGACCGACAAGTCAATCGTAACCATTTATGACTACGACCAAGGTCTAACCCCACGACACCGGGCGGAAGAATAATGGATTATTTATAATTCCAAAAAGAATTGTTTCATAAGTTTTCAGTCGATTTGGACATATGGGTGCCATCACGCTTTTTCACGGCAGACCTGACATATCGGCCAGCCTGGGAATTTACTGAATGGGTATTTTTATGCACTTTTTCAGGGCAAAAAATTTAGACATCGGGGCTCGTCGTACAAGCCTCGATCTCTCTACCTCAATGCGTCCGGAGCAGCATAGACCATAATCGTGAAGGTTTTGAGACAGACACTTCATTGTCTGAAATCAAAAAGAGTGCGCCCCATTGCACAGCAATGGGGCGCACAGGATTACCGGAACCTACAGGGCTTTCTCGAAGATCTTCGAGTTACGCTGATAGTTGTACAACGACGCCCGGGCAGCCGGCAGACGTTCAACGCTGCTGGGCTCGAAGCCGCGCTCGCGGAACCAGTGGGCGGTACGGGTGGTGAGCACGAACAGGGTTTTGAGCCCTTTGGCGCGGGCACGGGTCTCGATCCGCTCCAGCAGCTCGTCACCCCGGCCACCGTGGCGGTATTCCGGGTTCACCGCCAGGCAGGCCAGCTCCCCGGCGTCCGAATCGGCAATCTGGTACAGCGCCGCGCAAGCGATGATCATGCCCTCGCGCTCGACCACGCTGAATTGCTCGATTTCCCGCTCCAGCACTTCGCGGGAGCGACGCACCAGGATGCCCTGCTCTTCCAGCGGGCTGATCAGGTCCAGCAAGCCACCGACGTCTTCGATGGCCGCTTCGCGTACCACTTCGAATTGTTCCTGGGCGACCAAAGTACCGCTGCCATCCCGGGTGAACAGCTCGGCCAGCAGCGCACCATCTTCGGCGTAGCTGACAATATGACTGCGAGCCACGCCGCCCCGGCAAGCCTGGGCGGCAGCATCCAACAGTTCGGCCTGATAGTCGCTGCCCAGACGCTGCATATGGGCCGGCACCTGCTGTGGGCGCAACTCGCGCACCAGACGCCCGTCCTCGCCGATCAAGCCCTGCTCGGCACCGAACAACAGCAGTTTGTCGGCCGCCAGGTCGATGGCGGCCCGGGTGGCGACATCCTCACAGGCGAGGTTGAAGATTTCTCCGGTTGGCGAATAGCCCAACGGTGACAGGAGGACAATGGAGCGCTCGTCCAGCAAGCGGTTGATACCCTTGCGGTCGACCCGGCGCACTTCGCCGGTGTGGTGATAGTCCACGCCTTCCAGCACGCCGATAGGCCTTGCGGTAACCAGGTTGCCGCTCGCAACCCGCAACCGCGAGCCCTGCATCGGTGAGGAAGCCATGTCCATCGACAGGCGCGCCTCGATGGCAATGCGCAACTGGCCAACCGCATCGATCACGCATTCCAGGGTCGCGGCATCGGTGATGCGCATGCCGTGGTGATAATGCGGGGTCAGCCCTCGTGCGGCGAGACGGGTTTCGATCTGCGGGCGTGAACCATGGACCAGCACCAGCCGCACACCGAGACTGTGCAGCAGCACCAGGTCATGGACGATGTTGCCGAAATTTGGGTGTTCCACCCCGTCGCCGGGCAGCATGACGATGAAGGTGCAGTCGCGGTGGGCATTGATATAGGGCGAAGCGTGACGAAGCCAATTGACGTATTCGGGCATGAACCTGGACCTGTAATAAATAACAGCCGAAAAAAGACGAAACGGAACGCACAGCAGGCTGATGGTTATCGTCGGAACAGGCTTGGCGACACGCGCGCTCTCCTCTTGAACATGGGCCCGGATAAGGGCGATCTAGTAGCCGGCGGTGGCCGGTGTCAGGCAATAGTGTTCGATCAACTGCCGTAACAATTGCACGGTAGGTTGCAGACGTGACATTTCAAGGTGCTCGCCCGGCTGGTGGGCGCAGGCGATATCGCCAGGGCCCAGTACCAGGGTTTCGCAACCAAGGCGCTGAAGATAAGGCGCTTCGGTGCCGAATGCCACTGCTTCGGCACGGTGGCCGGTGAGTCGCTCGGCCACGCGGACCAGTTCGGCGTCCTCCGGCTGCTCGAATGGCGGTACCTCGGGGAACAGCGGCGCATAGTCGATCCTGACCTTGTGCCGCTCGGCGATGGGGTTGAGCTTCTGCTGGATCGCCGCCCGCAACACCTGCGGATCCATGCCCGGCAAGGGACGCAGGTCGAACTCCATGGAGCATTGGCCGCAGATCCGGTTGGGATTGTCGCCACCGTGGATGCAACCGAAGTTCAGGGTCGGTTGCGGCACCGTGAACTGAGGGTTGCGGAACTCACGCTGCCATTGCAGGCGCAGGCCGCGCAGTTCGCCCATGGCGTCGTGCATGGCTTCGAGCGCGCTGTGGCCCAGGCAGGGGTCCGAGGAATGGCCGCTGCGCCCGAGAATGTCGATGCGTTCCATCATCACGCCTTTGTGCAGGCGAATCGGCCGCAGGCCGGTCGGCTCACCGATGACGGCAGCGCGCCCCAAGGGACGTCCGGCCTCGGCCAGCGCACGGGCACCGGCCATGGAGCTTTCCTCGTCGCAAGTGGCGAGGATCAGCAACGGCTGCTTGAACGGCTGGTCCAGCAGTGGCTTGAGCGCTTCGATGGCCAGGGCGAAAAAGCCTTTCATGTCGCAACTGCCCAGCCCGACCCAGCGCCCATCGACTTCGGTGAGCTTCAGCGGATCGGTCTGCCACAGTGCACCGTCGAACGGCACCGTGTCGCTGTGCCCGGCCAGCACCAGGCCACCGGGGCCGCTGCCGAAGCTCGCCAGCAGGTTGAATTTGCCGGGGCTGACCTGCTGGATATCACAGGAAAACCCGAGGTCGCCAAGCCAGCCCGCCAGCAGTTCGATCACGGTGCTGTTGGACTGGTCCAGCGCAGGCTGCGTGCAACTGACCGAAGGCGCGGCGATCAGGGCAGCGAACTGATCTTTCATGGACGGCAAAGGCATCGCTGGCTCCGGACTCACAAATTGACAACCATCATAGAACCATCCGGTGCTGGTGTCCTGTATCACAAATACTGCTCTTTTCTAACGGTGTCTGTTGCCGTCATGCTGCGTTACCGCTCCTCGCCATAGCAGGCTATGACTCGTCGCGGCGCCTTGCCTGACGACAACAACCTCTCGTCAAAAAAGGAGCGTATTTGCGAAACAGGACACCAGGAATAAACCGCCGCGGCGCGTAGGACGGAGGACTCCTGTACACTGCACGGCCTTGGCAGCCACACCTTCCCCCGGCTGCGCACCCGATCCCTGGATTTTCCGGCCATGCAGAAAGAAACCGAAATCAAACTCCGCGTCAGCCGCGAGACCCTGGCAGCCTTGCGCGAGCATCCGCTGCTGAAAAAACGCAACAAAGGCGGCTGGGAACGCCGAGAGCTGATGAACCAGTATTTCGACACGCCCGAGCGTGACCTGGCCCGGGCCAAGGTCGCCCTGCGCCTGCGCCGCGATGGCGAAGAGGTGATCCAGACCCTCAAGACCCGTGGCCAGAGCATCGCCGGCCTGTCCGAGCGCAACGAATATGACTGGCACCTGCCCAAAGCCAAGCTCGACCTGAAGAAACTCGACGGTGAATGCTGGCCCGAGGCCTTGGCCGAACTGGACAAGAAAACCCTCAAGGCCATCTTCACCACCGATTTCGTCCGCGAGCGCGCCGAAATCGCCTGGGGCCGTGGCAAAAGCAAAGTGGTCATCGAAGCCGCGCTGGACCTGGGCCATGTCGTGGTCGGCAAGCAGAAAGAAGAAATCTGCGAGCTGGAGCTGGAGCTGCGCGAAGGCGAACCCGCCGCGCTGCTGGAACTGGCCGCCGAACTGGCCGCGACCCTGCCCTTGATGCCCTGCGATATCAGCAAGGCCGAACGTGGCTACCGCCTGCACGATGCAAGCAGCTACGCCCTGAGCCTGCCCACCCCGCAATTGACCGCCGAGATGCCACTGGACGACGCCTTCGCCGCGCTGAGCTGGCATTTGCTGGCGAGCAGCCAGCGCCTGGCCGAACAATATCGCTTCAATGGCCATTGGCGCCTGCTGTTGGATTGGGTGGAAAACCTCGCCGAACTGCGGGCCTTGCTCAGCAGCCTCGGCCAGGCGGCACCGCGTCAATCGACCCACGACTTGCGCGCTGCCTTGGACGCCCTGCTGGAAGACTGGCGTCCACTGGTCCAGGCCGGCCTGGACGACGAAGATGTGCGCAAGGCCGCTCCGGAGCAGTTTCTTGAAGAACTGCAGGACCCACGCTGGGGTCTGTTTTCCCTGAACGCTTCGCGCTGGCTGCTGGCTCGCAGCTGGACGACCGAGCGCAACACCCGCGGCAACCGCCAGGGCGCGGCGCAACTCAATAGTTGGCTGCCACGGCTGCTGGGCGAGGAAGCCTCATCCCTGCAGTTACAACGCTACCAGCAGCAACCGGAAGACCTGGCCGAACAGCTGCCGCGCATCGAGCGCATCCAGGTCTGGCTGCACCATGCCCGTGCGGTGCTGGATATTCCGGAGATGGACCGTCTCTATGGCGAGCTGAACAAACTGGCACAACTGGCCAACGAGCCCATTACCGACGAAGCCCTGGATGCGCGCAAGCATCAGGCAATTGCGGTGTACCAGAATCGGGCCTGGAAGATGTTGTTGCGTCTGTAATGCCGCCATCGCGAGCCGGTTCGCTCCCACATCTTGATCGGGTTGGTCGCACATCCTGCGACACCCAAAATCCAGTGTGGGAGCGGGCTTGCTCGCGAAGAGGCCGGCACAGAATCAGCGCACCACCGGCAAACTCGTCGTGGACTTGATCTCTGAAAGCGCCACGATCGAGTTCACTTCCTGTATCCCCGGCACCAGTGACAGCCTCTCGAAAAAGAATCGCTCATAGGCCTCGATGTCTGCCGTAACGATGCGCAGCAGGAAATCCACCGACCCCATCAGCACATAACATTCCAGGACTTCGGGAAAACCGCGAATCGCCTCGGTGAATTCGGTGAAGTTCGAACGACCGTGGGCGTTGAGTTTGATTTCGGCGAAGATCTGCGTATTGAGTCCGATTTTCTTGCGATCGAGCAACGTCACCTGACCGCGAATGATCCCCTCCTCCTTCATCCGCTGGATCCGTCGCCAGCACGGCGACTGGGACAGACCGACCTGTTCGGCGATCTGTGCGCTGGACAACGAAGCGTCCTCTTGAAGCAACGCCAGTATCCTGCGGTCGTAGCCATCCAGTTCGCTATGCATAAATAAACCCGAAAATCATCAAGTAAAGAATAAAATTATTCGCCTTGGCAGCTGATACGTGCATCTTAGAGAAGAAATTCCCGCTCGTGCATGTAAACATTTCTCTCTATTCAAGGAGACCGTCCATGCCCTCATTCGAAGCCGTCGCCCCGCGCGCCGATGTCTGGCATACCGCCAACGCCCATTGCCGCGTGCAATACCGGTTACTGGCCGAAGCCGAAGCCGATCTGCTCTGCCGGGCCCTTAACCTGTTCGCCCTGCAGGGCCTGATGCCAGAGCAGGTCCACGTCGAACGCCACAATGAGCTGCTGACGATGGAGATCCTTATCGAAGGGCTGAGCTGGCACCGTGCCCAGGTGCTTGCGGAAAAGTTACGCAACCTGATCAGCGTGTGCTCGGTGGATCTGCAACGCCCCGATATTGCGTGGTCTGCGCCGATCCAGGCGACGGCTTGAGGGGTAGCAGGCAAGAATTCGAAACGCATTGGTCGGGTAGTGGCCCAACGGTTCATAAGGTCGAGACTATTCTTTTGCAGACCGACTCGGGGCGCGCAAGCGTCTGTATCGCGGCTTTGCTGCAATTGTCCAATAGGAAACCCGCATGTCCACCAAACACGCCACTCAGGACCGCTGGCTGGACCTCAATGAGCTGCTGCGTCAACTGGTCGCCCAAGGCTTCATCAGCCAGGACTCGGCCGAAACCGCGCTCAATGCCCGGCGACGCCACAACACCAACAGCCAGTTGCATCCGCTGGAGTTCATCGCCAACCAGCATCTGGATGACCTCAGCCGTCCCGGCAAGCGCCTGGACCTGGAGAGCCTGACGCTGTGGTTGTCCCAGCAGGCGGGCCAACCGTACATGCGCATCGACCCGCTGAAGATCAACGTCGCGGCCGTTACGCCACTCATGTCCTACGCCTTCGCCCAGCGCCACAAGATCCTGGCGGTGGCAGTCGATCACGATGCCGTCACCGTCGCCAGCGCCCAACCGTACGTCAGCAGCTGGGAGTCGGACCTGACCCATGTGCTCAAGCTGCCGATCAAGCGGGTGGTCGCCAACCCCGTGGACATCCAGCGCCTGAGCGTGGAGTTCTATCGCCTCGCCAAATCGGTCAGTGGCGCCACCACGACCGAACAGCAACCGAGCAACCTCAGCAACTTCGAACAGCTGCTCAACCTCGGCGCCAGCGACCAGGAGCCGGACGCCAACGACGCGCATATCGTCAACATCGTCGACTGGCTGTTCCAGTACGCCTTCCAGCAACGCGCCAGTGATATCCACATCGAGCCTCGTCGCGAGCAGGGCACCGTGCGGTTTCGCATCGACGGGGTATTGCATACCGTCTATCAGTTCCCGCCCCAGGTGACGATGGCGATCATCAGCCGCCTGAAGAACCTGGGACGGATGAACGTCGCGGAAAAACGCAAGCCCCAGGACGGCCGGGTCAAGACCAAGACCCCGGACGGCAACGAAGTGGAGTTGCGCCTGTCGACATTGCCCACGGCGTTCGGCGAGAAAATGGTCATGCGGATCTTCGATCCCGAAGTCCTGCTCAAGGATTTCGACCAGTTGGGTTTCTCCACCGACGACCTGCGTCGCTGGCAGGACATGACGCGCCAGCCCAACGGCATCATCCTGGTGACCGGCCCTACCGGCTCCGGCAAGACCACCACCCTCTACACCACCCTCAAGAAACTGGCGACGCCGGAGGTGAACCTCTGCACCATCGAGGACCCGATCGAGATGGTCGAGTCGTCCTTCAACCAGATGCAGGTACAGCACAACATCGACCTGAGTTTCGCCGCAGGCGTGCGCGCGCTCATGCGACAGGACCCGGACATCATCATGATCGGCGAAATCCGTGACCTGGAAACCGCCGAGATGGCGATCCAGGCGGCGCTCACCGGACACCTTGTACTCTCGACGCTGCATACCAACGATGCACCGAGCGCCATCAGTCGCCTGCTTGAGCTCGGCGTGCCCCACTATCTGATCAAGGCCACAGTCCTCGGGATCATGGCCCAGCGCCTGGTGCGCACGCTGTGTCCTCACTGCAAGGCGCCCCTGGCCCTGGACGAAGAGGACTGGCAGACCTTGACCCGGCCCTGGCAGGCCCCATTGCCGAGCAACGCCCAACAAGCCGTCGGTTGCCTGGAATGTCGTGATACCGGTTACCGTGGCCGCGCCGGGGTGTACGAAATTCTCCAGCTGAGTGACAGCATCAAGGGGTTGATCCATGCCGACACCGACCTGCTGGCAGTACGCCGCCAGGCCTTCAAGGAAGGCATGCGCAGCTTGCGCCTGTCCGGCGCACAGAAAATCGCCGCCGGGCTGACCACTGTAGAGGAAGTGTTGCGGGTAACACCGCAAAGCGAGCACAAGTGAGCCCGATGACGCGTGGGCAACAGGTCACGGAACTGAATACAGGCGCAGGTAATCCAAAGTCATAGTTAACCCAGTGGAGTCACCATCATGCGTCTCAAACTTGCTGTCGCTACCCTAGCCTTGCTGTCTCTTCCTGTTGGCTCGGCAATGGCCGACACGTTTTGGCGTAACGTCATCTCGTCCGGTGCAACCACCGGTTCCACCTATCTGACTTTCAAGGATCACAAACTGATCGTTGCCGCTCAGGACGACGCCGGCAGCTTTGTCGCCAGTGACGGCAACATCCGCGGCCCGTACCTGGAAGCCGCGATGCAGAAGGTCCGGGCCGATAACCCAGGCTTGCAGGCCACCGACATGGAACTGGCCAACGCGATCCTGGCGAAAAACGCGGTCGCCCAGGACTGATCCAATCCCATGAAAAATGCCGCTCAATGGAGCGGCATTTTTTTGCCTGGCAAATAACTTCCTGTGGGAGCGAGCCTGCTCGCGATACCGGTAGGTCAGCAATATTCATGCTGACTGACACGCCGCCATCGCGAGCAGGCTCGCTCCCACATCAGCTGTTCGTCACTCGCCGATGGTAGCCTTGTAGCTAGCCGCATCAAGCAACTTGCCGAGGTCAGCATCGGCACTGGAAGGCTTGAGCTTGAAGATCCAGGCGTTGTACGGCTCGGAGTTCAGCAGTTCCGGCGAACCGGTCAGCTCTTCGTTGACAGCGATCACTACGCCGTCGACTGGGGCATAGATATCCGAAGCAGCCTTTACCGACTCCACCACGCCCGCCACGTCAGAGGCTTTAAGATCCTTACCGATCTCCGGCAAATCGACAAATACCACGTCACCCAGCGCTTCCTGAGCATGATCGGAAATGCCCACGATGACGTTACCGTCAGCGTCCAACTTCGCCCACTCATGACTTTCGGCAAAACGCAGTTCGGCAGGGATATCACTCATATTCTGTGTCCTCAAGAGAAAGTGTCAGCGGCCAGCGGCCCGCCGTGAACGGTTAAATCAGGGTTTTACCATGGCGGACGAAGGTCGGTTTGACCACCCGTACCGGGTACCACTTACCACGAATTTCCACCTCGGCTCGGTCGGCGGTAGCCGTCGGAACACGCGCCAGGGCGATTGACTTGCTAAGCGTAGGAGAAAAACTGCCACTGGTGATCTCACCTTCGCCCACATCGGCGATACGAACCACCTGATGGGCGCGCAAGACGCCACGCTCTTCCAGCACCAGCCCAACCAGTTTGTGTTGCACGCCGCCCGCCAACTCGGCTTCCAGCGCACTGCGGCCGATGAATTGGCGGCTCGCCGGCTCCCAGGCGATGCTCCAGGCCATGTTCGAGGCCAACGGGGAAATATCCTGGTGGATATCCTGACCATAGAGGTTCATGCCGGCTTCCAAGCGCAAGGTATCGCGAGCACCAAGGCCAATGGGCGAAATGCCCGCCCCCACCAGATCATTGAAAAAGCTCGGCGCCTCGTGGGCGGGCAGGACAATCTCCAGGCCGTCCTCACCGGTGTAGCCCGTGCGCGCGATGAACCAGTCACCGTCGACACGGCCTTCGAAGGGCTTGAGCTGCTGGATCAACTGGCCGCGCGATTGCGAGACCAGCTCGGCAATCTTGTGCCGGGCCTGGGGCCCTTGGATGGCCAGCATCGCCAGTTCGGGACGTTCGCGCAGTTGCACCTCGTATTCCCCGAGCTGCGCCTGCATCCAGGCCAGATCCTGGTCCCGGGTGGAGGCGTTGAAGACCAGTCGGTAACCGTCGTCGACGCGGTAGACAATTATGTCGTCGACGATGCCGCCCTGCTCGTTGAGCATGGCGCTGTAGAGGGCACTTCCCGTGTCCTGCAAGCGATCGACGTCGTTGGCGAGCAAGTGCTGCAGCCAGGCCTTGGCCTGGGTACCGGCAACATCGATCACCGTCATGTGGGATACATCGAACACACCGCAATCGCGACGCACCTGATGGTGCTCCTCGACTTGCGAGCCGTAATGCAGAGGCATATCCCAACCGCCAAAATCGACCATCTTCGCGCCGAGGGCGAGATGAAGGTCATACAGAGGCGTACGCTGTCCCATGGGTTTCTCCTTCCGGGCTTGGCGAAGGTGCGGATGGACACTGCGTAGCGCGAGCGTCTGGAAAAAGGAGTTTTCTGACGCTCTCAGTTGTCCGGTCCGACAGACGGACCGCACCGAATGCCGCGCATTGTAGCCGCATGAGGTAGGACTGGCACCTAGTGTTCTGTCTCGGAAATAAGCTGTTCACTGTTGGCGGCGTCTTGGGCGCCCGGCCGGCGTTGCCACTCCTCGCCATAGCCCTGCTATGACTCGTCGCGGCGCCTTGTCCGGACACCCAAGCCACTCGCCAAAAGAGAACGTATTTCCGAGACAGGACACTAGCTGTTTCGATGGGCCGAACGTCGTATCAATCCGATGACCGGCAACAACCCCACCAGTACCAACGTCAGCGCCGGCAGCGCGGCCCGGGCCCACTCCCCTTCGCTGGTCATCTCGAAAATCCGCACCGCCAGCGTGTCCCAGCCGAACGGGCGCATCAGCAAGGTCGCGGGCATTTCCTTGAGCACGTCGACGAACACCAGCAACACGGCGCTCAGGGTGCCGGGCAGCAGCAACGGCAGATACACCTTGAAAAACATTCGCGGCCCACTGACACCGAGACTGCGTGCGGCTTCAGGCAACGATGGGCGGATTCGTCCAAGGCTGCTTTCCAGGGGGCCGTACGCCACGGCCAGGAAACGCACCAGATAGGCCAGCAGCAGGGCCGACAGGCTGCCCAGCAGCAAGGGCTTGCCCGCGCCACCGAGCAAGGTCGACAGAGGGATAACCAGCTCACGGTCCAGATAGCTGAACGCAAGCATGATCGACACCGCCAGCACCGAACCCGGCAAGGCATACCCCAAGTTCGCAAGCCCCACGCCGGCGCGAATAGCCCGGGTCGGGGCCAGGCGCCGGGCGAAGGCCAGCAACAACGCCACGCAAACGGTGACAAGCGCCGCCAGCCCCCCCAGGTAAAGGGTGTGGACAATCAACCCGGCATAGCGCTCATCCAGATCGAAACGGCCTCGTTGCCAAAACCACACCACCAGTTGCAGAACCGGGATGACAAATGCGCAGACGAATACCAGCAGGCACCAACCGCTGGCCGCTGCTGCCTTGAGACCGCGCAAGGTATACAAAGCCTTGACCCTGGGTCGTTCGTTACTGGCTCGCTGGGCACCCCGGGCCCGGCGTTCGCCGTAGAGCACCAGCATCACCGCCAGCAACAACAGGCTGGCCAGTTGGGCAGCACTGGATAGGCTGAAGAAGCCGTACCAGGTCTTGTAGATGGCAGTGGTGAAGGTGTCGAAGTTGAACACCGACACCGCTCCGAAATCCGCCAGGGTTTCCATCAACGCCAGCGCCACACCCGCCCCAATGGCCGGCCGGGCCATCGGCAATGCCACGCGCCAGAACGCCTGCCACGGCGATTGTCCAAGTACCCGTGCCGCTTCCATCAAGCCCTTGCCCTGGGCCAGGAACGCACTGCGCGCCAGCAGGTACACGTAGGGATAAAAGACCAGGACCAGCACCAGGATCACCCCGCCGGTGGAACGGACCCGGGGCATGCGCAGACCGCTGCCGAACCAGTCCCGCAGCAGGGTTTGCACCGGACCGGCAAAGTCCAGCAGGCCCACGAAAACAAACGCCAGCACGTAGGCCGGGATCGCGAACGGCAGCATCAATGCCCAGTCGAGCCAACGACGGCCCGGGAACTCACACAGACTGGTGAGCCAGGCAAGACTGACACCCAGCACCGTCACACCTGAACCCACACCCACGATCAGCGTCACGGTGTTGCCCAACAGACGCGGCATCTGGGTGTCCCACAGGTGGGACCAGATCTGCGGGTCGATGCTTTGCCAGGACAGCAGCAGCACGCTCAAGGGCAACAGGACCAGCGCGGCGACGGCGAAGACCAGGGGGTACCAGCGGCGTTGGGCGGGATGGGTCAAGGAAGGTGCTCGTTCAAATGATGCATGGGCAGGCTCACACAAAACCTGTGGCGAGGGGATTTATCCCCTCGCCACAGGGAACCTCGCCCCGTATGTCAATTCCAACCCGCCCGGTCCATCATACGAATGGCTTCGGCCTGGCGCTTGCCCGCCACCTCCACCGGCAGCGTGTCGGCCTTGAACTTGCCCCAGGCTGCGACTTCCTTTGACGGCTCCACTTTGGGATTGGCCGGAAACTCCTGGTTCACGTCGGCAAAGATACTTTGCGCCTCGGGCGTGGTCATCCACTCCACCAGTTTCTTCGCCGCCTCCGGGTGCGGTGCGTGCCGGGTCAGGCCGATGCCCGACAGGTTGATGTGCCCCCCCCGGTCGGCCTGGTTCGGCCAGAATAGCTTCACTTTCAGGTCCGGCTTCTGCTGGTGCAGACGGCCGTAATAATAGGTGTTGACGATACCGACATCGCATTGCCCGGCATTGATCGCCTCAAGCAGCGCGGTGTCGTCGGAGAACACGTCGGTGGATAGGTTCCGGACCCAGCCCTTGAGGATCTTCTCGGCTTTTTCCGCACCATGGGTTTCGATCAGGGTGGCGGTCAGGGACTGGTTGTAAACTTTCTTCGAAGTGCGCAGGCACAGACGACCTTCCCATTGGTCGTCTGCCAGGGCTTCGTAGGTGGTCAGCTCGTCGGGTTTGACCCGGTCGGTGGAGTAGGCAATGGTCCGTGCCCGCAGGCTCAAGCCGGTCCAGGCATGGGAAGAGGCACGGTATTGGGAGGGGATGTTGGCGTCGATCACCGGGGAGGTGAATGGCTGGAGAATCCCCATCTGCTCGGCCTGCCAAAGATTGCCGGCGTCCACGGTAAGCAACAGGTCGGCGGTGGCATTTTCACCTTCGGCCTTGATGCGCTGCATCAACGGCGCTTCCTTGTCGGTAATGAACTTCACCGATACACCGGTCTTTTGGGTGTAGGCATCGAAGACCGGCTTGATCAGCTCATCGATGCGCGAGGAGTAGACCACCACCTCATCGGCGGCCTGCGCGGCAGTGGAGCCGATCAGGGTCAGGGCGAGGGCGGACAGCAGGCGCTTGGGTGCCAACATGGAAGCGGTCTCTCGATGGGTGAACGAGCGCAAATGATAAAGACTCACATTTGGCAGCTCAATCAAACAGTGGGTGGAGACATTTCCAAATGTTGCTGTCGTGGGGAATGGGATGGCTGCTCGCGATGAGGCCATAAGCCCAAGGCCAAAATCTCAAGCCTTGGCCAGATCCGGCAGATCCCCGATCAACCCCAGCGCCTCGCGCACGAACAACGCCTTGGCCTCGGGCAGGCGGTCCACCAGCTTCAACCCGGTATTGCGCAACCAGCGTACCGGCAATGGATCGGCCTGGAACAGCCGCTCGAAACCTTCCATCGCTGCCATCAGCGCCAGGTTATGGGGCATGCGCCGCCGCTCGTAGCGGCTCAGCACCTTGACGTCCGCCAGCCGCTCGCCTCGTGCGGCGGCCTGCAGCAGCACTTCGGCCAGCACCGCCGCATCAAGGAAACCCAGGTTCACGCCCTGCCCGGCCAGCGGGTGAATGGTGTGGGCCGCATCGCCGATCAAGGCCAGGCCTTCGGCCACGTAGCGTTTGGCGTGGCGCTGGCGCAAGGGTACGCACAGGCGCGGATCGGCGCTGAGGACCTGGCCGAGCCGGCCTTCAAAGGCCCGCTCCAGCTCGGTGCAGAAACCGCCGTCATCCAGCGCCATCAAGCGCTGCGCCTCGCCAGGGGTCGTGGACCAGACAATCGAACACCAATCGTGCCGGCCGTCGCGCTCCAGGGGCAGGAAAGCCAGCGGACCGTTGTCGGTGAAGCGCTGCCACGCCGTCATTCGATGGGGTTTGGTACTGCGCACGCTGGTGACGATGGCATGGTGCAGGTAATCCCACTCGCGGGTGGCGACCCCCGTCAGGCGGCGCACGGCGGAATTCGCGCCATCGGCGGCGATGACCAGCGGTGCCCGCAGGGTGCGACCATCGGCCAGGGTCAGCAGCCAGTCATCGCCGGAGCGGCGCATCTGCTCGAGTCGCGCGTTGGCGAGCAGACCCAGGTCGCAATCATGCAACCGGTCCAGCAATGCATCCTGCACCACACGGTTTTCAACGATATGCCCCAGGGTGTCGGCATGCAGGCTTTCGGCGGAAAAATGAATCTGTCCGGTGCCGCTGCCATCCCAGACGTGCATGTCGGTGTAGGGACTGGCGCGGCGGGTGGCGATGCCATCCCAGACGCCAAGGCGTTCGAGGATCCGCTGGCTGGCCGTCGACAAGGCACTGACCCGGGGTTCGAATGCCGCCTGGGAATCGAAGGGTTTGACGCTCATCGGGCTGCCGTCGAGCAACAACACCTGCAAGCCACTGCTCTGCAACGCCAGCGCAAGGGCGCTGCCGACCATACCGGCGCCGACAATCAGCAGATCTGCACGCAATTCCATGCTTTATGCCTGTTTTGCGGGCGACATGAGCCGCCCATGAAAAGAATATTCAATCCCATGCCTACACATCGGGCCGGGTCCCAAGGCCCATGGCCTGACGGGCGAACCAGCGCTTGGCGGGGGGCAACGCGTCGAGACCGAGCAAGCCGAGGTTACGGGCCACCGACACCAGTGGCAGGCGACTGCTGAACAGCCGCGTGACCTGGTCGGAGAAACCCACCGTCAAGACCTGGTCCATCCGCTGGCGCTCGCGATAGGCTTGCAGCACGGCAAAATCCCCCGGGGCGCTTTCACTGTCCAGCAAGGCATCGGCCAGAGCCTGGGCGTCGCGCAGCGACAGGTTGAAGCCCTGCCCGGCAATCGGATGCAAGCTGTGGGCGGCATTGCCCAGAATCGCCAGATGCGGGCGCACCTGCTCCTCGGCCTCCACCAGCGCCAAGGGGTACAGATGTCGCACGCCCACCTGTTTCAAGGCACCCAGGCGATAGCCGAACACACTCTGCAATTCGCTGAGGAAACTGCGCTCGTCGAGGTCCGCCAGCCGCTGTGCATCCATGCCCTGACGGGTCCAGACCAGGGCGCAGCGATTCTCCGGCAGCGGCAGCAAGGCCATCGGGCCGTCATCGGTGAAGCGCTCGAAGGCCATGCCGTCGTGGGCTTCACCGGGAGTGATGTTGGCAATCAACGCGCTCTGGTCATACGGTCGATGGCGTACACCGACGCCCAACTGTTCCCGAAGACCGGAACGGCCGCCGTCGGCCAGCACCGCCAGGTCGCACTCCAAGAGCGTTTCGTCATCCAGGGTCAGGCGATAACCGCCCTCCTGCGGCTCCATCCGAGTGACTTGCGCCGGGCAACGCCAACTGACCACGTCCTTGTCCAGGCCTTGCCACAGGCACTGACCAAGCCAGGCGTTTTCCACTACATAGCCCAGGGCCGGGACACCTTCCTCGCTGGCCGACAGCCTCGCCGTGGAAAACCGTCCCCGATCGGACACATGGATCTGCTTGATAGGCTCGGCACGCTGGGATATTTCCTGCCAGCGTCCCAGGCGCTGATAGATTTGCCGGGAGCCAAAGGACAACGCCGAGGACCGGGCATCGTAGCTCGGTTGCCAGGCATGGCCAGGGGCGAAGGGCTCGATCAGGACGATCTTCCAGCCCCGGGCCTTGGCACCCGCTTGCAGGGCCAGTGCCAGGCTCGCACCGACCAGGCCACCGCCAATGATGGCCAGAGTGACCCGACTCATGCCACTTGTTCCCGTGCATCGGCCATCAGGGCCTCGATTTCAGCGACGGTCTTGGGCACGCCCCGGGTCAGGATCTCACAACCGCTTCTGGTCACCACCACATCATCCTCGATACGCACACCTATGCCGCGCCATTTTTTCGCTACGCTGCGGTTGTTTGGAGCAATGTAGATGCCCGGCTCCACAGTCAGTGTCATGCCGACTTCCAGCACCCGCCATTCACCGCCGACGCGGTATTCGCCCACATCGTGCACATCCATGCCCAGCCAGTGGCCAGCGCGGTGCATGTAGAACGCCCGGTAGGCTTCGCTGGCGATCAACTCGTCCACCTCACCCTCCAACAGCCCAAGGCGCACCAGCCCCTCGGTAATGACCTGGACCGTCGCCTCATGGGCCTGGTTCCAGTGCTTGTCCGGCGCGATCTCGGCAAACGCCGCTTCCTGGGCCGCCAGCACCAGCTCGTAGATCGCCTTCTGCTCGGGGGAAAACCGGCCGTTGACCGGCCAGGTCCGCGTGATGTCGCTGGCGTAGCAGTCGATTTCACAACCGGCGTCGATCAGCACCAGATCGCCATCCTTGAGCAGCGCGTCGTTCTGCTGGTAATGCAGGATGCAGCTATTGCGGCCCGCCGCGACAATCGAGCCATAGGCCGGCATTTTCGCCCCGCCCTTGCGGAACTCGTAATCCAGCTCGGCTTCCAGGCTGTACTCGTAGAGCCCGGGCCGCGCCGCCTGCATCGCCCGGACATGCGCCTGGGCGGAGATCCGCGCCGCTTCACGCATGACCTTCACTTCCGCCGCCGATTTATACAGGCGCATGTCGTGCAGCAAATGATCCAGGGCAACGAATTCGTTCGGCGGCTGGGCGCCGAGGTTGGCCTTGGAGCGAATCACGTTGATCCACTCCATGAGGTGCCGGTCGAATTCCGGGTTGCTGCCCATGGCCGAATACACCCGGTCGCGGCCTTCGATCAGGCCCGGCAGGATGTCGTCGATGTCGGTGATGGGAAATGCGTCGTCGGCGCCGTAATCCCGGATCGCGCCTTCCTGCCCGGCGCGCAGGCCATCCCACAACTCACGCTCGGCGTTGCGCTCGCGGCAGAACAGGATGTATTCGCCATGGGCCCGTCCAGGCATCAACACGATCACCGCCTGCGGCTCGGGAAAGCCGCTGAGGTATTGGAAGTCGCTGTCCTGACGGTAGACATGCTCGACGTCGCGGTTGCGGATCGCAACGGCGGCGGCGGGCAGGATTGCGATACTGTTGGGCTCCATCTGCGCCATCAGGGCCTTTCGACGACGGCTGTATTCCGACTTCGGGATATGAATCATGGGCAGACGGTATTCCCTCTAAAATTCAATGCAAGGATGGCTTGGGGGCCGCTGCATCGGTTTTCCGGGTCTCGGTGAACAGCAGCAATGGCGCGACCCGCAGGTACTCCATCACTTCCATGTAGTCGCTTTCGCCGTCATCGGACTCTTCCAGTGCATCCTGGACCTGGGAAATCGCCGCCAGGTCCTGCAGCACTTCCTTCGCCTCCTCACTCAGCGCGTATTCGCGGCGGGTCAAGCCGAAGCCAGCGAGGAAGCCCTGGCACCACTGACCCAAGGCAGCAGCGCGCTCGGCCAGCGGCGCGTCGTCGGTGGGCAGCAGCAGGACCACGGTCATGTCATCGCTGGTCAGCTCGCCCTTGACCATTTCCTGCAAGCCGATGAGAGCGTTGCGGACGTTGTCAGCCGGCTCGCCTTCGAGCAGCTCGGCAGCGTCGGCCAGCCAGCCTTCGGCGTCGAAGCCGGCGCCCGCGCAGCTACGGCCGAGCAGCAGGCCATGCAGTTCGGCAGGCGATACGGGGTGGCCGCTGGTGCTCAGCAGGGTGGCGAAAGCTTGATACGGGGAATTCTGAATGGGCATGGGCAGCTAGGCGCCAGACGGCGCTATGTCTAGAATGGAGGCCTTGTATCCTACATCGACAGACTCGCCAAGACTATCAGAGGCTGTGCGACACACCTCCCCATCAGACACAATCTTCAGTGGACACAATGGAAGACACCGACCTGCAAGCGCTGATGGCCAGACTCGAATTGCTAATTGACCGGGTCGAGCAACTAAAGAGCCAGAACGGACTCTTATTAGCTCAGGAAAAAACCTGGCGCGAGGAACGCGCTCACCTCATTGAAAAAAACGAAATCGCCCGGCGTAAGGTCGAATCGATGATTTCGCGCCTCAAGGCCCTGGAGCAAGACTCATGAGTTCAAGCAATAGCGTTACCGTGCAGATCCTCGACAAAGAATATTCGATCATCTGCCCCCAGGAAGAGCGCAGCAACCTGGTGAGCGCCGCCCGTTACCTGGACGGCAAGATGCGCGAGATCCGCAGCAGCGGCAAAGTCATCGGCGCCGACCGCATCGCCGTGATGGCTGCCTTGAACATCACCCACGACCTGCTGCATCGCCAGGATACGCCGGATATGCAGGTCAGCGGCTCGACCCGTGAACAGGTGCGCGACCTGCTGGAACGGGTGGATCTGGTGCTGGCCACCGATCCGGACGTCAGCAAGGGCTGATTCGCGAAGCTGCCTGGGGTATACTTGCGTCACTCCCTGGGGTGCTTGCCAGTTGGTGATGTCCCTGAGCCGATACGCACAACCACGGGGGTTGCACGTTGGGGCCGGTGTGCATGTCCGCTTGACGGAAAGCCTTAACGCCTCCTGCAACTTCCACCTTGAACTCTCGGGTTCAAGGGCTAAGCCGGCAGCGGTTCATCCGGGGAGCCTGATTTCCAGACAATGCCAGTCTTCAAGACTGGCATTGTCGTGTCTGGCGCAGGCATTTCTGGCGACAACGTTTGCGGTTACGCTGTGCCATCCAAGCCAGACTCGAAGCATCGATCATGTCCGAACCCGCGTTGCTGCCCCGCCCCCAACTTCGACGCCTGCTGCGCCAGGCCCGTCGCGCCCTGACGCCCGCCCAACAACGACAAGCCGCCCAGGGACTCTACCGGCAATTGGCCCAACATCCGATGTTTCGCCGCGCCAGGCACATCGCCCTGTACCTGCCCAACGACGGCGAGATCGATCCACGCCTGCTGCTGCGCGCCGCCCAGCGCCGGGGCAAGGCTACTTACCTGCCAGTGCTCAGCCCATGGCCGCGGACCAAGATGGTTTTCCAACGCATCCGCCCCGGGGAACAACTACACCCCAATCGTTTTCGTATTCTCGAACCACGGATCGACCTCGCCCGGCAACGCAAGGTCTGGGCATTGGACCTGGTATTGCTACCGCTGGTAGGGTTCGATGATGTGGGCGGCCGACTGGGCATGGGAGGCGGATTCTATGACCGCAGCCTGGCGTACCTGGCGCGACGCAAGCTATGGCGCAAGCCGACGTTGCTGGGGCTGGCCCATGAATGCCAGAAAGTCGAAAGACTGGCGCAGGCGAGCTGGGATGTACCATTGCAAGGAACGGTCAGTGACAGGCATTGGTATATTGCAGGGTAGGCGCCGCGAAACTCAGCGGCGCCTGGAAGACAGTTTCAGCGTTTAAGCGGTGGCGCGGGTTGGGTGACATCCATCGGCGCCTCGGTCTTGCTGGCCCACAGGCTTTGGGCGTAACCCGTGGTCACGACACCCAGACCGAACAGAATGACCAGAATCCACAACAAATCCGGTTTGCGTTTCATCGATTGCCCCCCTCAAGGCATATCACACACGATGACAGCAGCGGTTTTCTTATTGGCCGTGCAGCAGCGTCAAGCTTGGAAGGCCGGCATTTTGCGACAACCTTGATCGTCACGCAAACGCTGGCGTCAACCGACCGTCGGTTTGTCATAAAATCGCTGAACTATTTTTAGCACACCGCCCAGGAGTAGAAGTCATGGCCTATTGGCTAATGAAATCCGAGCCCGACGAATTGTCCATCCAAGGCCTGGAAAAACTCGGCCAGGCCCGCTGGGACGGGGTCCGCAACTACCAGGCGCGCAATTTCCTGCGGGCCATGGCGCAGGGCGACAGCTTCTTTTTCTACCATTCCAGCTGTCCGGAGCCGGGCATTGCCGGCATCGGACAGATTGTCCGGACGGCCTACCCGGACCCGACGGCACTCGAGCCCGACAGCCACTACTTCGACCCGAAGGCCAGCCTGGATAAGAATCCCTGGACCGCGATCGATGTCGCCCATGTCGAAACCTTTCCCCGCGTGCTGAAACTCGACTACCTCAAACAACAGACCGCCCTGGCCGAGATGCCACTGGTGCAGAAGGGCTCACGACTGTCGGTGATGCCGGTGACGGCAGAGCAGTGGGCGGCGGTAGTTGCGTTGAAGCCGTAAAGATGCGGCGTTTCACACACCGCCTTCGCGAGCAAGCCCGCTCCCACAAGGACTGATGATGTTTCTTGTGGGAGCGGGCTTGCTCGCGAAGGGGCCCGCCCAGGTAATACATGCCTTACTGAATGATCAGGTTGTTGAACAACAGATCATCCACCATCGGCTTGCCGGTCTCATCGTTCATCACTTGCTGGGTCTGCTTCAACGCTTCCTGGCGCAACTTTTCCTTGGCTTCAAGGTTGTTCATGGTCTCGCTGGTCTGCTGGGCGAACAGCGCAACCAATTGGTTGCGAATCAGCGGTTCATTGGCCTTCACCGCCGCCGCAGCGGCATCGCCGGTCACGCGCAGGGCTACGTCGGCCTTATAGACCTTCAATTTCGCCGTGCCATCCAGACCGTAGTTACCCACGAAGGGCGGGCTCAGGGTGATGTAGCTGACCTTCGGCGCCTCCCCCTCTTTTGCTTCCTTGGCCTCTTCGGCCATCACTGCCGCAGGCAGCGACAGGGCCAGCATCAACACGATCCACGCTTTCACATTCGACTCCTCATCCGGTTTTGCGGCCCAGCATACCGACCCGCCGTTCAAGCACAAGCTTATGGCCGGCTATCAGGACGGGGCATGCTCGTTGACCCGTTGACTCTCACACCTACACTTATCGGCCATCACTCCCAAAGGAATAGCCCTGATGAAAGCCGTGCTGTGCAAAGAATTCGGCCCCGCCGAATCGCTGGTGCTGGAAGACGTCGCCAGCCCCGTCGCGAAGAAGAACGAAGTGCTGCTGGACGTGCATGCCGCCGGGGTGAACTTCCCTGACACGCTGATCATCGAGGGCAAATATCAATTCAAACCACCCTTCCCGTTTTCTCCCGGCGGCGAAGCGGCGGGTGTCGTCAGGGAAGTGGGCGAAAAAATCAGTCACCTCAAGGTCGGTGACCGAGTGATGGCACTGACCGGTTGGGGCAGCTTTGCCGAACAGGTCGCGGTGCCGGGCTACAACGTGTTGCCGATCCCGACCTCCATGGACTTCAACACCGCCGCAGCCTTCAGCATGACCTATGGCACCTCGATGCATGCCCTCAAGCAGCGCGCCAACCTGCAACCCGGCGAAACCCTGCTGGTGCTCGGTGCCTCCGGCGGCGTGGGCCTGGCAGCGGTGGAGATCGGCAAGGCCATGGGCGCGCGGGTGATCGCCGCCGCCAGCAACGCGGAAAAACTGGCCGTTGCCAAGGCCGCCGGCGCCGACGAATTGGTCAATTACAACGAAACCAGCCTCAAGGACGAGATCAAGCGCCTCACCGACGGTCAGGGCGTCGACGTCATCTACGATCCTGTGGGCGGCGATCTGTTCGACCAGGCCATCCGCTCCATCGCCTGGAATGGCCGGCTGCTGGTGGTTGGTTTCGCCAGTGGACGCATCCCCGAACTGCCGGTGAACCTGGCCCTGCTCAAAGGCGCGGCCGTGGTGGGTGTGTTCTGGGGCTCCTTTGCCCAGCGCCAGCCTCAGGACAACGCCGCCAACTTCCAGCAATTATTCGACTGGTTCGCCGAGGGCAAACTCAAGCCGCTGGTCTCGCAACTGTACCCACTGGATAACGCCGCCCAGGCGATCAATGACCTCGCCCAGCGCAAGGCTGTGGGAAAGGTGGTTGTGCAGGTGCGTTGACTACATCGATGCGTCCCCGACGCCCACGGCGTCAGGCCGCGACTGCCCCGGTATCGAAACGCTTGCGGCACCGAGGCCCACAACGTCGCCAGCTTATGCCTGGACGACGAGTTCGTTTATGAACATCCCCCCGGCAACATTTCCCCCGTGCAGAGCAAAACAAGCGATGCTATTTTCGGTAACGAAACTGTAATATTCGCATTCGCAGTCATAACAAGAATCCGGAGTCCTTGAATGTTTGCTTTCTTCCGCCCTGCCGCACACCAGGCACCCCTGCCTGACGAAAAAATAGACAGCACCTACCGACGCCTTCGTTGGCAGATTTTCGCCGGGATTTTCATTGGGTACGCGGGCTACTACCTGCTGCGCAAGAACTTCACCCTGGCATTTCCAGACTTGATCGCCCAAGGTTATACAAAGGGCCAGCTCGGCGTGGCGGTATCGGCGATTGCGATCGCCTACGGCCTTTCCAAGTTTCTGATGGGCATCGTGTCCGACCGTTCCAACCCTCGCTACTTCCTGCCCTTTGGCCTGGTGATGTCCGCCGCGGTGATGTTCGTTTTCGGTTTCGCACCGTGGGCGACGTCCAGCGTGACCATCATGTTCATCCTGTTGTTCATCAACGGCTGGGCGCAAGGCATGGGTTGGCCACCGAGCGGGCGAACCATGGTGCACTGGTGGTCGCAGAAAGAACGCGGCGGTGTGGTTTCGGTATGGAACACCGCACATAACGTCGGCGGCGGCCTGATCGGCCCGTTGGCGATTCTCGGCATGGGGTGGTTCAACGACTGGCACAGCAAGTTCTACGTGCCGGCCGCCGTGGCCCTGCTGGTGGCTGCATTTGCCTTCATTGTCATGCGCGATACCCCGCAGTCAACCGGTTTGCCACCCATCGAGAAGTACAAGAACGATTACCCGGAAGGCTACGACGCCAGCCACGAGAACGAATTCAGCGCCAAGGAAATCTTCGTCAAGTACGTGCTGCGCAACAAGATGCTCTGGTTCATCGCACTGGCCAACGTCTTCGTCTACTTGCTGCGCTACGGCATCCTGGACTGGGCGCCGACCTATCTTAAAGAGGTCAAGCACTTCGACTTCGACAAGACGTCCTGGGCTTACTTCCTGTACGAATGGGCAGGGATCCCCGGCACGCTGCTGTGCGGCTGGATGTCGGACAAGATCTTCCGTGGCAACCGTGGCCTGACGGGCATGGTGTTCATGGCCCTGGTGACGGTCGCGACCCTGGTGTATTGGCTGAATCCGCCGGGCAACCCGATGATCGACATGATCTCGTTGTTCGCGATCGGCTTCCTGATCTATGGCCCGGTGATGCTGGTGGGTCTGCAGGCGCTGGAATTGGTACCCAAGAAAGCGGCCGGTACGGCTGCCGGTTTTACCGGCCTGTTCGGTTACCTGGGCGGTTCAGTCGCGGCCAGTGCCATGATGGGTTACACGGTGGACTATTTCGGCTGGAATGGCGGTTTCATCCTGCTGATCGCCGCGTGCCTGCTGGCCATGGCGTTCCTCGCGCCAACCCTGGGACACAAGCAAGTCAGCAGTCAGAGCCGCGAAGCGGTGGCCTGATCGAGGGTTGATCTGCAACGCTTGAGCCGCGCCTCCAGATTCCGATCCGGCATGGCGTGGCTGCGCAGGGCGTGAATGGTCTGCTCGACATAATCGCGGGTAGTGCCGAAACGCCCGCAGGCGCTTTCAAACACTTGGCTCAGCACATGGTCCGGCAGGTTGCCGGCATAGCTGGGCAGGTGTCGCTCCAGCACAAAGCCCAAGGCCTGCACACGGTTGCCGTTCTCGAGCCGGCAACTGAGCCAGTGCGGACGATAGGATGGAACCGGCATCTCTCGCTGCCACAAGGCAAACAACGAGTCCTCGAGATTCTCCTCCGGCAACCGGTAGGCGAAACCGCTGCATGAGCCACCACGATCCAGTCCGAACACCAGCCCCGGCAATTCCGGCGTACCGCGATGCTCATGGGACCACAAGTACAAACCGCGATGATAACCGTGGACCCGCCCGCGTATCCGCTCCACTGCCGTGCATTCCGGCCGCCAGATCAATGAACCGTAAGCGAACAGCCAGACCGGACCGCCTTGGTGAAGGCGCATGGTCGACTGCATCGACGTGAGCAATTGTTCTCGGGTCAGTTGCGCGCCCAGATCAAGTCGTGGCGGATACAAGGCGCAGCCAATGGCGGTTTCGATAGCGGTCATGGCCGGTAGCAGTAAGCTCCTCACAAGGATCGGGAATGGATCGGCGCGCGTCATGGGCCTGACGCTTGTCACATCCCAGGCAAGTTGGATGCCAGACACACCCTTGACACTGGAAAATCCCCTCGCCACAAAAAAGCGCCACCCAGAATCGTTCAAGATCAAGGCTCAGGCGCGAGGGGCGTAGGCAAACACGTCGGCGCGCATTTGGTGGGCATCCATCCCGGCCTCCACCAGCGCATCGAGGGTGGCATAGATCATCGCCGGCGAGCCGCTGGCATAGACGTATACGCCCGACAGATCGCTGATGTCTTCGCACACCGCCTCATGGAGCATCCCGCAGCGCCCTTCCCAGCCGCACAGGTCGCTGACGACCTTGTGCAGGAACAGATTCGGCAGCTTCTTCCACTCGTCCCAATGCTCGATCTCATAGAAATCGTCCGGCCGCCGCACGCCCCAATAGAGATGCACCGGATGCTTGAAGCCTTCTGCCCGGCAGTGCTCGATCAGGCTGTGCATCTGTGCCATACCGGTACCGGCGGCGATCAACACCAACGGACCGTCCGGCAATTCGGACAAATGAGTGTCGCCAAAAGGCATCTCGACATGAACGTTGGGATTGCGTTGCAGTTGCTCCAGCAGCGCCTTCGCACTGTTTTCGCGCACCAGCACATGCAATTGCAGATCGCGCCCCGAATGTGGCGCCGACGCCAGGGAGAAAGCCGATTTATCGCCATTCTCCCGTTCGATCATCAGATACTGCCCCGCATGGTAGCGCGGCGGCTTGCCCGCCGGCGCCCGCAGGCTGACCCGCCAGACATCGCCACCCACATCGACACAACCGGTGACCTGGCACGCCAGGCGACGCACCGGCAACTCACCCGGCGCCAATACCCCGTCCCACAACACTACACAGTCCTCCAGGGGCTCGGCGATGCAGGTGAAGATCTCTCCGTGATCACAAACGTCGCCGGCCTGCCGCACGCGGCCTTCCACCAGCAACGCACCACAGACATGGCAGTTGCCGTTGCGGCAGCTTTGCGGGCATTCATAGCCCAGGCGCCGCGCACCATCGAGAATTCGCTCGGCGGGCCGTATCTCCAGCACCGCGCCGGACGGCTGCAAGGTCACACGCATCAATCTATTCCTAACTGATTCCAAATGGCATCGATCCGTTGGGTAACGGCTTCATCCTTGACGATAACCCGGCCCCACTCACGGGTGGTTTCTCCAGGCCATTTATGCGTGGCATCGAGCCCCATCTTCGATCCCAGGCCGGAGACCGGCGAAGCGAAGTCGAGGTAGTCGATCGGCGTGTTGTCGATCATCACCGTGTCGCGCTTGGGGTCCATGCGCGTGGTAATGGCCCAGATCACGTCGTTCCAGTCCCGTGCATTGATATCGTCGTCAGTGACGATAACGAACTTGGTGTACATGAACTGTCGCAGAAACGACCAGACGCCCAGCATCACCCGCTTGGCGTGCCCTGGATACGACTTCTTCATGGTGACCACGGCCATGCGATACGAACAGCCCTCCGGCGGCAGGTAGAAATCGGTGATCTCCGGAAATTGCTTTTGCAGGATCGGCACAAAGACTTCGTTCAACGCCACACCGAGGATGGCCGGTTCATCGGGCGGACGGCCGGTGTAGGTGCTGTGGTAGATCGGCTTCACCCGATGGGTGATACGTTCGATGGTGAACACCGGGAAGCTGTCGACTTCGTTGTAGTAGCCTGTGTGGTCGCCGTACGGGCCTTCATCGGCCATTTCGCCGGGGTGGATCACCCCTTCGAGGATGATCTCGGCGGTGGCCGGGACTTGCAGGTCGTTGCCGCGGCATTTCACCAGTTCGGTGCGGTTGCCGCGCAGCAGGCCGGCGAAGGCGTATTCGGAGAGGCTGTCGGGCACGGGCGTGACCGCCCCAAGAATGGTCGCCGGGTCCGCGCCCAGTGCCACCGATACGGGGAAAGGCTGGCCGGGGTGTTTTTCACACCACTCGCGATAGTCCAGCGCACCGCCACGGTGGCTCAGCCAACGCATAATGACCTTGTTGCGGCCAATCACCTGCTGGCGATAGATACCCAGGTTCTGGCGATCCTTGTTCGGGCCTTTGGTGACGGTCAGGCCCCAGGTGATCAACGGCCCCACATCGCCCGGCCAGCAGGTCTGTACCGGAAGCATCGCGAGGTCGACATCATCCCCTTCGATTACCACTTCCTGGCAAATCGCGTCCTTGACGACTTTCGGTGCCATGGAAATGATCTTGCGAAAAATCGGCAGTTTGGACCAGGCGTCCTTCAGGCCCTTGGGTGGCTCGGGCTCCTTGAGGAACGCCAGCAACTTGCCGATCTCGCGCAGCTCGTCGACCGACTCGGCGCCCATGCCCATGGCCACGCGCTCCGGTGTGCCGAACAGGTTACCCAGTACCGGTATGTCGTAGCCTGTTGGGTTTTCGAACATTAACGCCGGGCCTTTGGCCCGCAGCGTGCGGTCGCAGACTTCCGTCATCTCCAGCACCGGAGAGATGGGAACCTGGATGCGTTTCAACTCGCCGCGCTGCTCAAGCTGCTGCACGAAATCCCGAAGATCCTTGAATTTCATTGAGATGCCACCCCGAAAATAGGCGTACATCCTACCTGCTCCAGCGCCCGAACAGCAGCCCACGCGTGCGCAGAGCAGTCAATTATCGGCAGTACCCAGCAGCAGCGGAGCAAACAACGGTCCCAGACGAGCACTACCGAGGTCCGACAAATGATCCTCATCCCGGTATTGCGAGTAACCATTGGCCTCGATTGGGCAGATCCGATCCGAGCACATCAACGGCGTAGGATCGATGACATGTACGCCGGGGTCGGCAGCCTTCATCGAGTCGAACAAGGCGCCCAGGAAGTGCTGGCGCGCCAGGTGCTCCGAGAGCGGACGGCCCAACCCCTCGGCCGAACGCCCTATGCGCGCCAGGCTCGTCAGTCGGCCGATGGCACCCTTGCGTTGCAACGGCACCTCCTTGAACAACCAGACCTGCGCGCCCGTTGCCCTGATCGCTGCGACGCGCGCCTTGAGCGCCGCGGCCATACGCGCCTCGGCTTCGGCGGTATTGTCGCGGGGATCGAGCAACACCTTCTTGTCGCCATCCTCACGACCGTAGACATATAAGCTCCAGTTGGATGCCAGTACCACATCCTTGATCTTCAGGCGACGAACCTGCTCCATGGTTCGTGCATTGAAATCCTTGCAACGCGGCCTCGGGTCATCGCTGAGAATTGGCGGGCAGGCGCTCATGCTGTAAAGCCAGACCGGGCCACTACCGTGCGCGATGCTACTTTCAATCGCCGGCAACAGCGCCGCAGCGTGACTGTCGCCCCAGAACAGCCGGGGCGCCGGGGCATCCTTGTGCCCGCCCAACAGGCATGCCTTGTCCAGACGCTTGTCTGAAGTCACCAGCATGCATTTCATCTGCCCCGCTCGCCATTCCCGCGCCTGCGCATACTCCATTGCTTTGCCGGTAAGGCGCTGGGGAAAGCCATCCGCCGACCGTACCACCGAACCCGATACAGCCAGGACAGCCATGGCCAGCAACCCTCCCACCAACACGGGTTTACGCCCAGCCAGCAGGCGCTTTTCACGGAACGCAAGCTCAACGAAACGCCAACTCAGCCAGGCAAGAACCAGCGCCAGCAGAATCCAGCACGCCGCCTCCCACGGCTGGATTCCATCGATGGAGATGGCGTTGGCATAGACGTAGACCGGCCAATGCCACAGGTAAAAGGAATAGGAAAGCAAACCCACCCAGACCAGAGCCCTGGTACTTAACACCTGAGCGACCCAGGTCGAACAGCGAGCGCCTGACCAGATCAATGCCGTGGTACCGAGCACAGGAAATAAAGCGGCCCAGCCCGGAAACACCGTCGTTTCGTCGAAGGTGAAAACCGCTGCCAGGATCGCCATCAACCCAGCCACGGCGGCGAACTGACAGATCCACGGTCGAACAGCGTGCCTGGGCGCAGGCAGGACCGCCAACATCGCCCCGCACAAAAGCTCCCAGGCCCGGGTCGGCAACGAGAAGAAAGCAACGTCAGGCTTGCGGTCGATGTAAGCGATATTCAGCCCGAAAGAAATCAACAGCAGGGCAAACAGCATCCAACGCCAATGGCGAACGTGGCGCATCAACAGCACCATCAGCAGTGGAAAAAAGATGTAGTACTGCTCTTCGACAGCCAGGGACCAAGTGTGAAGCAGCGGCTTCAGATCCGAGGCAGGCGCGAAATAACCATCTTCACGCATGAACAGGATGTTTGAGATAAACAGAGATTGATAACGAACCGTCCTGCCAAGCTCTGAAAAATCCTTGGCCGTCAGCAGTAACCAGCCGACGGCCAGTGAAGCCAGCAGTACCACGCTCAAGGCCGGGAGGATACGTCGCGCCCGACGCGCCCAGAAATCGACGAAGCTGAAACGCTGCGCACTGATCTCGCGGAACAGGATACTGGTGATCAGGAACCCGGAAATGACGAAAAAGACGTCGACACCGACAAAACCACCGCTGAATGTGCCGAAACCGAAGTGAAACAAAACAACTGGAATAACGGCCAGCGCCCTCAAGCCATCAATGTCACGGCGGTTGCCAAACGTATGCATAACGCTCCTTGTCGCTTTGAAGACCCATGATGAACACGGACACAGCCAGCCTACGAAAGTTGTCCATTTTGATAAAAAACTTCGCAAAAAAAGAGCGCCTCATCTGAGGCGCCCTTTTTTTCTACAACCTGACTTCGTGTTACTTACGCTTCATCGACAGGAAGAACTCATCGTTGGTCTTGGTCGTCTTCAACTTGTCGACCAGGAACTCGATGGCCGCCACTTCGTCCATCGGGTGCAGCAGCTTGCGCAGGATCCACATGCGTTGCAATTCGTCATCGGCGGTCAGCAGCTCTTCGCGGCGAGTGCCGGAGCGGTTGATGTTGATGGCCGGGAACACGCGCTTCTCGGCAATGCGACGATCCAGGGGCAGCTCCATGTTGCCGGTGCCCTTGAATTCCTCGTAGATCACTTCGTCCATCTTCGAACCGGTTTCAACCAGTGCGGTGGCGATGATGGTCAGCGAGCCGCCTTCTTCGATATTGCGCGCGGCGCCAAAGAAACGCTTCGGTTTCTCCAGTGCGTGGGCATCGACACCACCAGTCAGTACCTTGCCGGAGCTCGGGATCACGGTGTTGTAGGCACGGGCCAGACGGGTGATGGAGTCCAGCAGAATGACCACGTCCTTCTTGTGCTCGACCAGGCGCTTGGCCTTCTCGATCACCATTTCGGCAACCTGCACGTGGCGGGTCGGCGGCTCGTCGAACGTCGAGGCAACCACTTCGCCGCGCACGGTGCGCTGCATCTCGGTCACTTCTTCCGGACGTTCGTCGATCAGCAACACGATCAGGTGAACTTCAGGGTTGTTACGGGCGATGTTGGCCGCGATGTTCTGCAGCATGATCGTCTTGCCCGCTTTCGGCGGCGCCACGATCAGACCACGCTGACCTTTGCCGATGGGCGCGCACAGGTCGATGACACGACCGGTGAGGTCTTCGGTGGAGCCGTTACCGGCTTCCATCTTCATGCGCACAGTCGGGAACAGCGGGGTCAGGTTTTCGAAAAGAATCTTGTTCTTCGCGTTTTCCGGACGGTCAAAGTTGATCGTGTCGACCTTGAGCAGGGCGAAATAACGCTCGCCTTCCTTCGGAGGGCGGATCTTGCCAACGATGGTGTCACCGGTGCGCAAGTTGAAACGACGGATCTGGCTCGGCGAGACGTAGATATCGTCCGGGCCGGCGAGGTAGGAAGCGTCCGCGGAACGGAGGAAGCCGAAGCCGTCCTGGAGAATCTCCAGCACGCCATCACCGGAGATTTCCTCGCCGCTCTTCGCGTGCTTCTTGAGCAGGGAGAAAATCACGTCCTGCTTGCGCGAACGGGCCATATTTTCTATGCCCATCTGTTCGGCCAATTCGAGCAGTTCGGTAATCGGCTTTTGCTTGAGTTCAGTCAGATTCATATAGGAATGACGTAATCATTTATGGAGGGGAAATTAAGCTTTTGGCTTAATGAGGCCGCGCCGCAGAGAAGGCGACAGGATCGCGTACTTATTCGAAAGGAGTGCGTCGGCGACGGCTTGCAGGGGGCAATGGAGAAACCAGTGCGGGGCCGAATGTACCACCTGGATTTGCGAGCGTCTAGCCCCGAAGAACGAAAAAGCCCCGCGATTGGCGGGGCTTTTTCAATGGCATTCGGCGCTTAGATGTTGGCGTCGAGGAAAGCCGCCAGTTGCGACTTCGACAGCGCACCGACCTTGGTGGCCTCGACGTTGCCGTCCTTGAACAACATCAGCGTCGGGATACCACGCACGCCGTGCTTGGCCGGGGTTTCCTGGTTTTCGTCGATGTTCAGCTTGGCGACGGTCAGCTTGCCCTTGTAGGTCTCGGCAATTTCGTCCAGAACTGGAGCGATCATCTTGCACGGACCGCACCACTCAGCCCAATAGTCCACCAGTACAGCGCCTTCGGCCTTGAGTACGTCAGCCTCGAAGCTAGCGTCGCTAACGTGTTTGATCAGATCGCTGCTCATGGGAAATCTCCGGGGTTGTCAGCAAAAAAACGTGGCCCATCATAGCTGCCCTTCCCGGGTTCAGGAAGTCACTGTTGATTGAGTCTCGCTATGGCGCCGGACGCATTTGGACATGACCGGGGTCATGAGGCGACCGGGGCGACGAAGCAGATTCCGGTGCGCAGCGCAGCGTTACGGACATGCTCCTGCATGGCTTTCTGGGCGGAGCCCGAGGAACGCCGGGACAATGCCCGCAGGATTTTCCGATGCTCTTGCCAGGTTTCCATGGCCCGTTCGGCCCTGATGAACGGCAATTTCTGGCTCTCCAGGAAAATCTCGGCGCTGGCGGTGAGGATGCTCAGCATCGCCTGATTGCCGCCGGCCTGCAGGATTCGCCGATGAAACTCGAAATCCAGCCGCGCCGCCGTGTCGAAGTCCCCTGATTTCAGTTCCCGGCGCATGGCCTCGACGTTATCACCCAACATATCGAGCTCATCGGGGCTCAGCGTCGCCGCCGCCATTCCAGCCGCGAAACCTTCCAGGGCATAGCGCAGCTGGAAGATGTCCAGTGGCGGGGCCTGGGCCGCGAACGGCCAGCCCGGTGCCGGCTCACTCCACGAGACCTCTGCTGACGCTTGCACGAATACCCCTTTGCCCGGCTGCACGCTGATCATCCCCAACGCGCTCAATGACGACAGGGCCTCACGCAGCGACGCCCGGCTCACGCCCAGTTGCAGCGCCAGATCCCGTTGCGACGGCAGCGCATCCCCCGGACCGAAGCCTTCGTCGGCGATCAGTTTGCGAATGCCTTGCACGGCCACTTCGGGAACCGCACGAGAAATGGAATTCATGTTTTTTCGGGCACATCGGACCAGTGAGCGGCTAGTTGTAAAGCTATTCGCCGCGCCCGGCAAGTCGTGCCCCAGCAATGCTCGACGGCAAATACCGATGCCCGATAAAGGTGCGAGACACACCCCAACTGTTCAGACCAGTCAGACCGAACCCCGTCAGCAAATCCGCGGTTTCGCAGGGTTTGAAAGCGCGTTGGCATGGCCTGTGCTCTGTCCGAACGCAGAAATCACATCACCGACCGCGGAGATTCGCCATGATCCAGCGTTGCAGCGCCCTGCTCACCGTCCTGTTTGCCAGCCTGATGCTCTGCCAGTTACCCGCCCATGCCGACGGGCTGGAAGACGTGGTCAAGCGCGGCACGCTCAAAGTCGCGGTGCCCCAGGACTTCCCGCCGTTCGGCTCGGTAGGCCCGGACATGAAACCCCGCGGCCTGGATATCGATACCGCGAAGCTGCTGGCCGACCAGCTCAAGGTCAAGCTTGAGCTTACGCCGGTTAACAGCACCAATCGCATCCCGTTCCTGACCACCGGCAAGGTCGACCTGGTGATCTCCAGCCTGGGCAAGAACCCGGAACGTGAGAAGGTCATTGATTTTTCCAGCGCCTACGCCCCGTTCTACCTTGCCGTGTTCGGCCCACCCGAGGCCGCCATCAATGGCCTGGACGACCTCAAGGGCAAGACCATCAGCGTCACCCGGGGCGCCATCGAAGACATCGAGCTGACAAAGGTCGCGCCCGAAGGCACCACCATCAAGCGCTTCGAAGACAATAACTCGACCATCGCGGCCTACCTCGCCGGCCAGGTGGACCTGATCGCCAGCGGCAACGTGGTGATGGTCGCCATCAGTGAGCGCAACCCCAAGCGCGTCCCGGCGCTGAAAGTGAAGCTCAAGGATTCGCCGGTTTACATCGGCGTGAACAAGAACGAGCCCGCGCTGCTGGATAAGGTCAATCAGATACTCGCCACGGCCAAGACCGATGGCAGTCTGGAGAAAAACGCCCAGACCTGGCTCAAGCAGCCGCTGCCGGCCGATCTCTGACCGCCACTTGAGAGGCTGAGCATGGCTTATCAGTTCGATTTCCTGCCGGTGATGCAAAACACCGAGTTGCTGTTGCGCGGTGCGCTGTTCACCCTGGAATTGACGGCCATCGGCGCGCTGTTCGGGGTTGGCCTCGGCATCGTCGGCGCCGTGGTACGGGCGTGGCAGATCCGCCCGTTCGCGACGATATTCGGGGTGTACGTGGAGCTGATCCGCAACACACCGTTTCTGGTGCAATTGTTTTTCATCTTTTTCGGCCTGCCATCCCTGGGTGTGCAGATTTCCGAATGGCAGGCGGCGGTCCTGGCCATGGTGATCAACCTCGGCGCCTACTCCACCGAAATCATTCGCGCCGGCATCCAGGCAATCCCCCACGGACAGCTGGAAGCCGCCGCGGCCCTGGCGATGAGTCGCATCGAAGCCTTTCGCCACGTGGTGTTACTGCCGGCGCTGGGCAAGGTCTGGCCAGCCCTGAGCAGCCAGATCATCATCGTGATGCTCGGCTCGGCGGTCTGTTCGCAGATCGCCACCGAAGAACTGAGCTTTGCCGCCAACTTCATTCAATCGCGCAATTTCCGCGCCTTTGAAACCTATGCACTGACCACGCTGATTTATTTGTGCATGGCGCTGTTGATCCGCCAGTTACTGGACTGGGTGGGACGTCGCTGCCTGTACAAGAACAGCGCCAGGAGCGACCAATGAGCGACTTCACTTTCTGGGACGTGGTGCGCAACCTGCTCACAGGCCTGCAATGGACCCTCGCACTGTCGCTGGTGGCGTTTATCGGTGGTGGCGTGATCGGTTTGCTGGTCATGGTGATGCGCATCGCCAGAGTCACCCTGCCCCGCCACGTCGCCCGAACCTATATCGAGTTGTTCCAGGGCACGCCGCTGTTGATGCAGTTGTTCCTGGTGTTTTTTGGCGTGGCATTGGCCGGCGTGGAGATCTCGCCGTGGATGGCCGCAGCCATTGCCCTGACTCTGTTTACCAGCGCCTATCTGGCGGAGATCTGGCGCGGTTGTGTCGAAGCGATCCCCAATGGCCAATGGGAGGCGTCCTCGAGCCTCGCGCTGAACCGGCTGGAGCAGTTGCGCTACGTGATCCTGCCCCAGGCCCTGCGCATCGCTGTGGCACCAACCGTGGGTTTCTCGGTGCAAGTGGTCAAGGGCACGGCTGTCACCTCGATCATCGGCTTCACCGAGCTCACCAAGACCGGCGGCATGCTCGCCAACGCCACGTTCGAACCCTTCATGGTCTATGGCCTGGTTGCCCTCGGCTATTTCCTCCTTTGCTACCCCCTGTCCCTCAGCGCGCGCTACCTGGAAAGGAGACTGCATGCCTCTGCTTAGAATTTCCGCCCTGCACAAATACTACGGCGATCATCACGTACTCAAAGGCATCGACCTGACCGTCGAAGAAGGCCAGGTGGTCGCGATCATCGGCCGCAGCGGCTCGGGCAAATCTACCTTGTTGCGCACGCTCAATGGCCTGGAATCGATCAACGATGGCGTGATCGAAGTGGACGGCGAGTACCTCGATGCCGCGCGCGCTGATCTGCGCAGCCTGCGCCAGAAAGTCGGGATGGTGTTCCAGCAGTTCAACCTCTTCCCACACCTGACCGTTGGCGAAAACGTGATGCTCGCGCCGCAGGTTGTACAAAAAGTATCCAAGGCCAAGGCGACCGAGCTTGCCCGGGAGATGCTCGAGCGGGTCGGGCTCGGTGAAAAATTCGACGCTTTCCCGGACCGGCTGTCCGGCGGCCAGCAGCAACGGGTAGCGATTGCCCGGGCCCTGGCGATGTCACCCAAGGTATTGCTCTGCGACGAGATCACCTCGGCCCTGGACCCTGAACTGGTCAATGAAGTGCTCGGCGTGGTGCGGCAATTGGCCAAGGAAGGGATGACGCTGATCATGGTCACCCACGAGATGCGCTTCGCCCGCGAGGTGGGTGACAAACTGGTGTTCATGCACCAGGGCAAGGTGCACGAGGTGGGGGATCCAAAGGTGCTGTTTGCCGAGCCGCAGACGGTGGAGCTGGCGAACTTTATCGGGATGGTCGAGCCTGTGGCCTGAGGTTTGCGGTGCCGGCTATCGCGCAGGCGAGACAAAACCCGCTTGGGAGCGAGCTTGCTCGCGATTGACCGCGAAGCGGTCGCCTTTGCGTTGGCGTAAGCGGTCGATCGTGGCAGGATGGCAGGGTTATCGACCGAGACCTTCCGACATGCCGCCATCCCAAGCCAAGAATCTGTCCCTGATCGCCGCCATTGACCTGGGCTCCAACAGTTTCCACATGGTTGTCGCCAAGGCCCAGAACGGGGAAATCCGCATTCTTGAGCGGCTCGGTGAAAAGGTCCAACTGGCCGCCGGCATCGATGAAGAACGCAAACTGAGCGAAGAATCCATCCAGCGCGGGCTCGATTGCCTCAAGCGATTCGCCCAACTGATCAACGGCATGCCGCTGGGCGCCGTGCGGATCGTCGGCACCAACGCCCTGCGCGAGGCGCGCAACCGTGGCGAATTCATCCGCCGCGCCGAAGAGATCCTCGGCCATCCGGTGGAAGTCATCTCCGGTCGGGAAGAAGCCCGCCTGATCTACCTCGGTGTTTCCCACACCCTGGCCGATACCCCCGGTAAACGGCTGGTGGCGGACATCGGTGGCGGCAGTACCGAATTCATCATTGGCCAACGCTTCGAGCCGCTGCTGCGCGAAAGCCTGCAAATGGGCTGCGTCAGCTACACCCAGCGCTATTTCCGCGACGGCAAGATCACGCCGGCCCGTTATGCCCAGGCCTACACGGCGGCGCGGTTGGAAATCATGAGCATCGAACATGCCCTGCACCGCCTGACCTGGGATGAAGCCATCGGCTCTTCAGGCACCATCCGCGCCATCGGCCTGGCGCTCAAGGCTGGCGGCCATGGCAGTGGCGAGGTCAACGCCGAGGGCCTGGCCTGGCTCAAGCGCAAGGTGTTCAAGCTCGGCGAATCGGACAAGATCGATTTCGAGGGCATCAAACCCGACCGCCGGGCGATTTTCCCGGCGGGCCTGGCGATTCTCGAAGCCATTTTCGACGCCCTCGAACTGCAACGCATGGACCACTGCGAAGGCGCCCTGCGCGAAGGTGTGCTGTATGACCTACTGGGACGCCATCATCACGAAGACGTCCGTGAACGCACCCTGGGTTCGCTCATGGAGCGCTATCACGTTGACCTGGAACAGGCCGTGCGGGTCGAGCGCAAGGCGCTGCATGCCTTCGACCAGGTGGCCGACGACTGGGATCTCAACGACGGGGTCTGGCGCGAATTGCTGGGCTGGGCCGCCAAGGTTCATGAAGTCGGCCTGGACATCGCCCACTATCACTACCATAAGCACGGCGCCTACCTGATCGAGCACTCGGACCTGGCGGGCTTCTCCCGCGAGGACCAGCAGATGCTCGCCCTCCTGGTACGCGGCCACCGCCGCAACATCCCCAAGGATAAGTTTGCCGAATTCGGCGATGAAGGCATCAAGCTGATTCGCCTGTGCGTACTGCTGCGATTCGCGATCCTGTTCCACCACATCCGCGGCACCCAGGAAATGCCCCAGGTGGCCTTGCGGGCCGACGGTGATCAACTGGATGTAATGTTCCCCGAGGGCTGGCTGGAAGAAAACCAACTGACCCAGGCCGACTTCGCCCAGGAAGCGGAATGGCTGACCCGAGTGGGGATCGTGCTGAATATTCACTGAACCCCGCTACAGCAAAACCCTCTGTGGCGAGGGAGCTTGCTCCCGCTGGAGGGCGAAGCCCTCCCTGACCTTGGGGCTGCTTCGCCCGAACGCGGACCGGCCCAGCGGGAGCAAGCTCCCTCGCTACAAAAAGCCAAGTTCACCGCCCCCACCGCGCTCGCCGTTCCTTAATTGACCGCCAACACCGGGCTGCTCAGACGATCCAGCAACGTCGCCTGGGCGCTGCGCGGGTTCTGGTTGCCGGTCGGTGTGTTGCGGATGTAACGGCCGTCCGACTGCAGGCTCCAGCTGTGGGTGTTATCGGTGAGGTAGCTTTCCAGCTCCTTCTTGACCCGCAGGATCAACTTCTTGCCCTCCACCGGGAAGCAGGTCTCGACGCGTTTGTCGAGGTTGCGCTCCATCCAGTCGGCGCTGGACAGGAACATCTGTTCCTCGCCACCGTTGAGGAAGTAGAACACCCGCGTGTGCTCCAAAAAGCGCCCGATGATCGAACGCACATGGATGTTATGGGAGACCCCCGGGATACCTGGCCGCAGGCAGCACATGCCGCGCACCACCAGGTCGATACGCACGCCCGACTGGCTGGCCTTGTACAGCGCGCGGATGATCTTCGGATCGGTCAGCGAGTTGAACTTGGCAATGATGTGCGCCGGTTTACCGTCCAGGGCGAACTGGGTTTCCCGGGTGATCATGTCGAGCATGCCCTTTTTCAGGGTGAACGGCGCATGCAGCAGTTTCTTCATGCGCAGCGTCTTGCCCATGCCGATCAACTGGCTGAACAGCTTGCCGACGTCTTCACACAAGGCATCGTCGGAGGTCAGCAGGCTGTAGTCGGTGTACAGACGGGCGTTGGCGGCGTGGTAGTTACCCGTGCCCAGGTGGGCGTAACGCACGATCTCGCCGGCCTCGCGCCGCAGGATGAGCATCATCTTGGCGTGGGTCTTGAAGCCGACTACGCCATAAATCACCACCGCCCCCGCCGCTTGCAGACGGCTTGCCAGTTGCAGGTTGGACTCTTCGTCGAAGCGCGCACGCAATTCGATCACCGCCGTGACCTCCTTGCCGTTTCGCGCCGCATCCACCAGGGCGTCGACGATTTCCGAGTTGGCGCCGCTGCGGTACAGGGTCTGGCGCACCGCCAGGACGTGAGGGTCCTTGGCAGCCTGGCGCAGCAGGTCGACTACCGGCGTGAACGACTCGAACGGGTGCAGCAACAGGATGTCCTGCTTGCTGATCACGTTGAAAATATTCTCGCTGTTCTGGAGCAGCTTCGGGATCTGCGGCGTGAACGGCGAATATTGCAACTCCGGATGACTGTCCAGGCCGGTGATGCTGAAGAGACGGGTCAGGTTGACCGGACCGTTGACCTGATACAGCTCGGTTTCATGCAGGTTGAACTGCTTGAGCAGGTAATCGGACAAGTGTTTCGGGCAAGTGTCGGCCACTTCCAGGCGCACCGCATCGCCGTAGCGACGGGAGAACAGCTCGCCGCGAAGGGCACGGGCCAAGTCTTCGACGTCCTCGGTGTCAACCGACAGGTCGGCGTTACGTGTCAGGCGGAACTGGTAGCACCCCTTCACCTTCATGCCCTGGAACAGGTCATCGGCGTGGGCGTGGATCATCGACGACAGGAACACATAGTTGTCGCCAGGGCCGCCGACATCTTCCGGTACGCGAATGATACGCGGCAGCAGGCGTGGCGCGGGGATGATCGCCAGGCCGGAATCGCGGCCGAAGGCGTCGATGCCTTCCAGCTCGACGATGAAGTTCAGGCTCTTGTTGACCAGCAACGGGAACGGGTGCGTCGGGTCGAGGCCGATCGGCGTGATGATCGGTGCGATCTCGTCGCGGAAATAGCGGCGTACCCAGGTCTTGAGCTTGGTGGTCCAGTGGCGACGACGGATGAAGCGGACCTGGTGCTTTTCCAGCTCTGGCAACAGGATGTCGTTGAGGATCGCGTACTGGCGGTCGACGTGACCGTGGACCAGCTCGCTGATGCGCGCCAGGGCCTGATGGGGTTGCAGGCCATCGGCACCGGCTTGCTCACGGGCGAAGGTGATCTGCTTCTTCAGGCCGGCGACGCGGATTTCGAAGAACTCATCCAGGTTGCTGGAGAAGATCAACAGGAACTTCAACCGCTCCAACAAGGGATAGGACTCGTCCAGCGCCTGCTCCAGCACGCGGATGTTGAACTGCAGCTGCGACAGCTCGCGATGGATGTACAGGCTGCTGTCATCCAGGCTGGGGATCGCAATCGCCGGGGCCGGGGCGGGTTCGGCGACGACCACCGGGGGAGCAGGCTCAAGCTCCGGTGGTGTTTCGGCGATTTGCTCGACCACGGGTTGAGCGTCTTTTACAGCAACTTCAGAGAGTCCTTCGGTATTCATCGCAAGTTCCTGGGAGGCTATTACTGCTCTCGTAGCAATTGGGCGGCGCGCACGGCGAAGTAAGTCAGGATCCCATCAGCACCAGCGCGCTTGAAAGCGGTGAGGGATTCGAGGATGACCCCTTCGCCCAGCCAGCCGTTCTGGATCGCCGCCATGTGCATGGCGTACTCGCCGCTGACCTGATAAACAAAGGTCGGCACTTTGAATTCGTCTTTGACCCGGCAAAGGATGTCGAGGTAAGGCATGCCTGGCTTGACCATGACCATATCTGCCCCTTCTGACAAGTCGGCCACCACTTCGTGCAAGGCTTCCTGACTGTTGGCCGGATCCATCTGATAAGAGGCCTTGTTGGCCTTGCCTAGGTTCAGGGCCGAGCCGACCGCATCGCGGAACGGACCGTAATAGGCACTGGCGTACTTGGCCGAATAGGCCATGATCCGCACGTTGACGTGCCCGGCCACCTCGAGGGCTTCACGGATCGCCTGGATGCGACCGTCCATCATGTCCGACGGCGCCACCACCTGGGCACCGGCCTCGGCATGGGACAACGCCTGCTTGACCAAGGCATCGACAGTGATGTCGTTCTGCACATAGCCGTCTTCGTCGAGGATGCCATCCTGCCCGTGGGTAGTGAACGGATCCAATGCCACGTCGGTGATCACCCCCAATTCCGGGAAGCGCGCTCGCAGGGCACGGGTCGCGCGCTGGGCAATACCATCCGGGTTCCAGGCTTCGGCGGCGTCCAGGGACTTGAGGGCCGGCGGCGTCACCGGAAACAGCGCCAGCGCCGGAATGCCCAGTTCCACCCATTGGGCGGCTTCTTCGAGCAGCAGGTCGATGGTCAGGCGTTCCACCCCGGGCATCGATGCCACCGCTTCGCGCCGGTTCTCGCCATCCAGCACGAACACCGGCAGGATCAGGTCATCGGTGGTCAGCACGTTCTCACGCACCAGCCGACGAGAGAACTCATCACGGCGATTGCGACGCAGACGGGTGGCAGGGAACAGACGATTGGCGGGGGTAAAGCTCACGGCAGACTCCTGAGCCCACTGACGGGCGAGCGTGACAGTTATAAGCGGCCATTATGACTAACGTATGACAGTTATGTGCACCTGTGACCTGTCGTCGCAGTTATTGTGGTTGTAGGAAATGTTCACGTCGAGACACATTTCGACACTTTCCTGAATGTGCCCGAAGGGTTAGGCTGCGCGTTCATTTCGCCAGCACCCAGACAATGCTCCAGCAATTTCTACACGACTTCGGCTATCTGGCCCTTTTCATCGGCACGTTCTTCGAAGGCGAAACCATCCTCGTGCTCGCAGGTTTTCTGGCGTTCCGTGGCTACATGGACATCAATCTCGTGGTAGTCGTGGCGTTCTGCGGCAGCTATGCGGGCGATCAGCTGTGGTATTTCCTGGGGCGCAAGCATGGGCGCAAGTTGCTGGCGCGCAAACCGCGCTGGCAATTGATGGGCGACCGCGCCCTGGAGCACATTCGCAGGCACCCGGATATCTGGGTCCTGAGCTTTCGCTTCGTCTATGGCCTGCGTACGGTGATGCCGGTGGCTATCGGCTTGTCAGGCTATCCGCCAGGACGCTACCTGCTGCTCAACGGCATTGGCGCGGCGATCTGGGCGACCGCCCTGGCTGCCGCCGCCTATCACTTCGGCGCGGTGCTCGAAGGCATGCTGGGCAGCATCAAGAAATATGAGTTGTGGGTACTCGGCGCGTTGCTGGTGCTGGGCCTGTGCCTGTGGTTGCGTCGACGGATCAAGAATGCGCGGCTGGCGAAAAAAGTCCTCGAAGCCGAGCGGCTGGAGCGAACCAAACCCGACGAACCTACGACGCCAACCGAGCAAGCCGGTTGCGACAGTAATAGAGCCCCATGACGCTGAGCAGGCTGTAGCTGAGCAAGCCGACCCAGGCTGCGGGGCCTGCCGGCCACACCCCGGCCAGCGGCGCCAGCCACACCAGTGGCAGGTTGGAGGCCAGTCGCAACAACTCCAACCTCAGCGCCCACGGGCGATTTTCCAGAATCATGCCCAATACGAACAGGCCGAACGCGACCGTCCCCCACCCCAATACCAGGGCGGCGACGGGCAGGCTGTTCTCCAGGTTCATCAAATAACTACCCAGCGCGATGTAGAGGCAGAATTGCAGCGCCACGTAGCCCTGCTGGCGTCCATCCAACGGCACTTCGAATTTGCGGAACCGGCTCAGGTCCGGCTTGTTCAGCGGGTAACTCGCCGCCACATCTGCGGGTCGCCACCCCGTTGGCATGAACCAGATCCGCAGCTTGTCCCACCAGCGTCCGGCCCGTCGGGCATCTGTCCATAACTGCACATAGAACTGCAGATTGGCCCACAACGGGTTCCAACTCGCCAGCGGCGTAGTCACGCCAAAAATCACCGGCTCGCGGTCGTCTTCCTCCTGGAAGGTGCCAAACAGACGATCCCAAATAATGAACACCCCGCCGTAGTTGCGATCCATGTAAAGAGGGTTCTGCGCATGGTGAGCACGATGATTGGACGGCGTGACGAAGTACCACTCCAACCAGCCAAGCTTGGGGATGTGCTGGGTGTGGACCCAGAACTGGTACAGCAGGTTCAGCGCCGCGACACTGACGAACACCGTCAGCGGTACGCCCAGCACAGCCAGCGGCAGGTAGAACACCCAGCTCAACAGGAACCCGGTACTGGTCTGGCGCAGCGCCGTGGAGAGGTTGTAGTCCTCGCTCTGGTGATGCACCGAATGAGCCGCCCAGAGGATGTTGCGCTCATGACCCATGCGATGCAGCCAGTAGTAGCAGAAGTCATAGAACACGAAGGCGAACACCCAGACCCAAGCCTGGTCGGCAGGCAGCCGGGCAACAGCCAGATGTTCCAGGGCAAAGGCGTAGGTCACCAACCCCACGCCCTTCGTCAACAAACCGGTAGTGGTCGACAGCACGCCGGTGCTCAGGCTGTTGATCGCATCGGCCATGCGGTAATGACTCACGCCACGCCAGCGGTCGGCCAGCAACTCGACGGCGATCAACACGAAGAAGAACGGTACGGCATACAGAATGAAATTCATGATGCGACCCGGACAGGAGATAGTCGGCAGATTAGGTTTAGCCGCCGGATAACCCTATGGCAACGAGTGACAAATTAGTGGACATTTAACGCCATGAATCTGGAGAAAAACCCATGAGCAAAAAAGTTGCAGTGATCCTTTCCGGCTGTGGCGTGTACGACGGCGCCGAGATCCACGAAAGCGTGATCACCCTGCTGCGCCTGGACCAACGCGGTGCACAGGTCCAGTGCTTCGCCCCCAACATCGCCCAACTGCACGTGATCAATCACCTGACCGGTGAAGAAATGCCCGAAAGCCGCAACGTACTGGTGGAGTCGGCGCGGATCGCCCGCGGTAACGTGAAGGACTTGCGTGAAGCCAGGGTCGAGGATTTCGACGCCCTGATCGTACCTGGCGGTTTCGGTTCGGCGAAGAACCTCTCCAGCTTTGCCGTCGAAGGCGCGGATTGCACCGTCCACCCCGAACTCCTGGCACTGACAGAGGCCTTCGCGGAGGCCGGCAAGCCGGTGGGGCTGATCTGCATTTCCCCGGCCCTGGCGGCGAAAATCTATGGCCTCGGCGTAACCTGCACCATCGGTACGGATGTCGACACTGCGGCTGCGGTGACCAAAATGGGTGGCACCCATGAAGACTGCGCCGTCACCGACATCGTCGAAGACCGCGCGCGCAGGCTGGTCAGCACTCCAGCCTACATGCTGGCGCAAAACATCAGCGAAGCGGCGTCGGGAATCAATAAGCTGGTGGATCGGATACTCGAGCTGACCCACGAAAACGATGCCTGACAACCTTTGTGGGGGCGGGCTTGCTCGCGAATTCGTCGGTTCAGCTGGCATATTTGTTAACTGACAGACCGCATTCGCGAGCAAGCCCGCTCCCACAGGAGACGGTACTCAGGTCATCCGGCTCAAACGCGTAAGGATCCGATCCAACGCATTGGCGAACCCCTGCTTGTCCCGCTCGCTGTAGGCCGCAGGGCCGCCGCCCATCTGGCCCTGCTCACGCAAATTGGTGAACAGGTTGCGCACCGCCAGCCGATCCCCCATGTTCTGCGCGTTGAACTCCTTGCCCCGCGGGTCCAGGGCTGCGACGCCCTTTTTCACCAGCCGGTCGGCCAGGGGCACATCGCTGCAGATCACCAGCTCACCCGGCCCCGCGTGCTCCACCAGATAATCATCCGCAGCATCAGGGCCGCTGGGGACTACGATCAACTTGACGCAAGCCAGGCTGGGCTTGATCTGCGGCTGCCCAGCCACCAGCACGACCTCGAACCGGCGTTTCAAGGCGAACTTGACCACCAGTTCCTTCGCCGCCTTGGGACAGGCGTCAGCGTCGATCCAGACACGCATCAGGAAACCTGGACCCTGCGCTTCTCTGTCATCCAACTACGGCCATACAACACGACAATTGCCAGGATCGCGATCACTTGAGCGGTCAGCGAATAGGCATCGGCGTGAATACCCAGCCAGTCGAAATCGAAGAACGCCACCGGGCGGGTGCCGAAGATCCCGGCTTCCTGCAGAGCCTTCACACCATGCCCGGCGAAGACCACCGACAGCGCGCACAGCAACGCGGCGTTGATGCTGAAGAACAGCGCCAACGGCAGTCGTGCCGAACCGCGCAGAATCACCCAGGCCAGTCCGACCAGCAGCACCAGCGCCGTCGCGCCACCGGCCAGTACGGCGTCATGCCCGGCGGGACCGGCTTGCAGCCACAGGGTTTCGTAGAACAGGATCACTTCGAACAGTTCGCGATAGACCGAGAAGAACGCCAGTACGGCGAAGCCGAAACGGCCACCACCACCGACCAGGCTACTCTTGATGTAATCCTGCCAGGCCGCCGCGTGACGGCGGTCGTGCATCCACACTCCCAACCACAGCACCATCACACTGGCGAACAACGCCGTTGCACCCTCCAGCAATTCACGCTGGGAACCGCTGACGTCAATCACATAGGCTGCCAGGCCCCAGGTCGCCAGGCCGGCCAGCAACGCCAGGCCCCAACCCGCGTTGACGCTGCGAACTGCCGATTCCTGGCCGGTGTTGCGCAGGAACGCCAGGATCGCCGCCAGCACCAGGATCGCCTCCAGCCCTTCGCGCAACAGAATCAACAAACCGGAGATGTAGCTCAGCGACCAACTCAGGCCATCTCCGCCCAACAGTCCCGCCGACGCCTTCAGCTTGGCCTTGGCCGCATCCAGGCGTTGTTCGGCCTGCTCCACCGGCAAGCCGTCCTGCAGGGACTGACGGTAAGCCATCAGGGCTTTTTCGGTGTCCTTGCGCACAGCGGCATCGACGTTATCCAACGAGCTTTCCACCAGCTCGAAACCTTCCAGATAGGCCGCTACCGACAGGTCATAGGCCTGGTCGTGATCACCGGCACGATAGGCCGCGATGCTTTTATCCAGGGTGGCGGCGGTGTAGTCGAGCAACTGCGCCGGGCCACGCTGCACCTGCGGCGGCTGGGCACGCTGGGCGCGGAACGTTGCGGCCGCGGCCGGGCCTTGGGCGGCGAGCACTTCAGCGGGGGTCTGGCGGGCCAGGTCGGCGAGGTTGAAGGTCTGCTCGCTTTTGGCCGCCGCCGGGTCCGCACTGAAGCCGGCGATAAAGGCAGCCAGGTCCCAGCGCTGACGCTCATCGAGCTGATCGGCGAAGGCCGGCATGTCGGTCCCTTCGATGCCCATGCCGAGGGTGTTGTAGATCGCGTAGAGGCTCAGGTGATCGAGACGCCGACCGTCGCGCAGGTTGGAAGGCGCCGGCTCCAGGCCGACACCGGCGGGGCCGTCCCCGGCGCCGCTGTCACCGTGGCACACCGAGCAGTTCTGGGCATACAACGGCGCACCGCGGGTCGGGTCCGGGGTAATGACCGGTGCCTGGCTGACTTCATAGGCCACCGCCAGCTTCGCCCCCAGTTGACGTGCCAGGCGGGCGACGTCGCCGCCGTCCTGATGCTGGGTGATCGCTTGGCGCAAGGCGCTGATGCCCTGCGTGAGCTCCACCTTTTCCGGCTTGGCTGGCAGCGCAACGACCAGCCCTTCCAGCACCTGGGTAAATTCCAGCTGCTCGCGATACTCGGACTCGTCTATGACCTTGCCCGCTTCGACGGTTTCCGGGTAATCCGCCCCGATGTAATCCAGCAAGTGCAGCGCCTGGGGAGCGCCCTCAACGGTGTTGGCCAGCAATGGATTGCTGCACAGGGCAAGCAACGGCAGCGCTAGCCAGGCCAGAAAACGAAGCGGGGCAATCATGAATGACTCTCAATTGGAAATAAGAAGTAACACATTGTTCACTTACCCAGGCTTTGGCTCAAGTGCGAATGTGCTGCAGTGGCACATTTTCATCGGATTTTCATGCTTTGGAAGTGATGTCACAAAAACTGCATTTAAAGATCAAAAAGACATGATTGAATCGCATCCATCAATGGCTGCCACCCGCGGCCATCCGCCGTTCTCTCGTTCAGCGGTGCCGGAGGCGGTAAGGCCTGTACCAGCTTCAGGACATTGCCGATTTGCCGCGTGTAGGCACGAACCTCGTCGAGCCCTTCTACCAATGGCAGGGCGATACCAGTGGCGCTTTCAAAGGCCTCGATCGTCGGAACGACGCCGAGCTTGCCACGAAACACCGGGATGCCGAGCCCCGGCATCAACAAGCCCACCAACAGGCGTGGATCGCGGCGGCTGACACTCAGGCCAACACTGGCGAGCGCCGCGGCCACGCCAATGACCTGGCCGGCCGTTGCCAACAGCGACAGGCGTTTATTGGATTCGCCATCGAAAAAAATCGCCCGATACCGAAAGTAGTCACTGAATACCTCCCGCTCGTCCAGGGCTGCATTCATGAACCAGGCGCGAGAATCGTGGACATGCTCATCGAACAACCGCATCAGCTCCCACGCCTCATCATCGCGAGGCACAAGGTCCTCACCGAACCAACGCGTCACTTCCCGATTGCCGGCCCGGCGCAGGTCACGGTATTCCTCGGCCTCATCCTGCTCGTTGAGCAAGTACACCAGGCCGCCTACCGAGGCGTTGATGAGGCGACCTTGACTCAGGCCTGAACCGAAGGGATTCAGATTCCACTCAGGCACGTAGTCGCGGCGGAAATCCAGCATGGCACCATGCAGCTGATGTTGATCCAGGCTCGGTTCGAATGTTTTGGCCGTATTGAGCGCTATCTCACCCACACCAGTCCGTTGTTCGTATGCACGCTTCAGGGCCAAATGACGTTCATGATCAGCAGGTACGGCGCAAGGCTCCTTGCCGGCGCGCAGGGCAGTGTCTTCCTCCCGTTGTCGCCGGTGCAGGGCGGCAAAGGCCGAACGTTCCTCTTCACTCATGTCCTTGCCCTGCACATGGGCCCAGGCCGAGGTCGTGCGAAAGAGAAAATTGGCATAGCGGCTGATTCGCCATCCGGTGATCAAGCCGGCCTCCCGGGCCATCACTTCTTCGAGCGGCCCATTGTCCTGGGCATCGAGCCAGATGTTGAAGCGACGGACCAGTGTTGGAGAGATGTCGAAAGCATCGTATGTCGCGCCGTCCATGACCAACCACGGCCAGCGCTCTTTCTGTTCCTCGCTGAGGGCATCGGCCGGTGCCTGCAAGGGGGCGCCGACCTGATAGGCCTCATGAAACATGTGCTGCAGGGGCAACTGGGATAACAGCTCGTGATTGCCTCCCAATGCCTTGCCCTGGTCACCCGGTGGATACCCCCCTCCAACATCCGAATGCACACCCGGGTAGAGGTATTCAAATGTGCCCGCGCGATAGGTGGAGGGACAATCGGGATCGTCGGGCTCGGCTTTTCGACGGATCGAATCCAAGGGAAAACTGCCCCGCTGCTCATGGGCTGCGACCAGGTGCACGCAACGCTCCAGGAATACCTGCGACTCGGGCAGCCGCAACGAACCGTCAGCCCAGCCCATGTGTCCGCTGACAAAGGGCGCCAGGTACGCCATGCCCACCGACGCCACCGTGTCGAACAGGCCGAGGAATCCGATGCTGATGGGCACACCGGCGAACAGGTAACAGGTTTCGCCGTTCACCTCGACTTCGGTCAGTTGATGCAACCACTGGGTAAATGTCCGGGCCTGGGCGGCGCCACGGGAAAAGCCATAGACATACAGGCGCAAGGCATTGATCCGAGGGATCGAGCGACTGGCGTGCAAACGCTCCACGGTCTCGCGCAAAGCTATCAATGGCCCTTCCAGGGCAGCACGCCTACGAGCTTTCCCGGTATTGAGTGCATCGCCCAAGCAACTGCCCATCTGCCGGCCCCAGGCAAAGGCCTGCGCCGGTTCCAGGTGCGACTCGCCACAGTGGCGACGCAAGGCATCGATCAGCCGCGTCAGGCCCCAATTGATGCGATTTTCTCCACCGCGAGCCGCCACCAGCCCCATAGCGTCAGGTTCAAACTCACCGACTTCGGGAAACTCGGTACCGACACCCTGCATGTAATAGGCATAGAAACCCGCCTCATTGGCCCGGCTTTGCTCCAAACCGGCGCCGCCACCCAGGCTGGCGTGATACAGGCGCGCCACGTTGCTGGTGGTCGGCGGGGAGTTCCGCTTGTCTGTGGGTTCATGGTTATTGGTGCCGTCAAAACACAACGTGATATGCAATACGTCCATGCAGGGCGGGCCGGAATAGGGAACGTTCGCCGCCCTGCAAGCCGTCCTGGAGATTTCCGCGGCTTCAATCAGCGCCCTCTGCTGTTCAACCTGATTGCGCAAAACGTCTTCAGGCGTTCGCGGCAACATGCCCTCCTGGGTAAAGAATGGCGTGGCGGCCAGGGCCTGTGACGCATTTTTCAAGGTGCCGGACATGGCGACAGTGCCTCCTCCATCCTGCGGGGGAAAACGAAGGGATAACCGGACTTGCCTGGCAACATTTCCACTGCGGACACGGCCACTTGATCACAAGGCAGGAAATGCACGTCAACCACCCCGAGCCGCTCGTAGGGGGCTACCTCAGCCCAGACGCTGTGCCGGCTATAGCCGGCCCGATGGGCTTTCATCCGCGTCCGCCATTCATCGGTGTGCCGTCGCTCCGGCCAACCGCCATAAGCATGGGGCGCCGGATCCTTCTCCCATTCCACCCACACCTTCAGCCCCGGACGCCATTGAGCGGGCATCCCAACGCAACAGTTCTGCTTGCCGCCACCGCCATAAGGCCCGATGCCCGGCCCACCGTTGCGGTTGACGCTGAAGTGATGAATGGCCGCTGAAGTGTGGTTATAGCCTTCGATGGGCGTACCGATCAGGCTGGTTTGCGCAGGCATGCAACCGCAAAGAGTACTGACGAGCGACAACCTCCATGCCCCTGGCCCCGTCATTGGTTGATACCTCGCCCACCCTTCGCCAGGGCGGCGCAATCGACGAGCCACTCCTGGAGGAACTGCTCCCGCGCCACTCCCGTCAGCTGCTGACGGTCTGCATCGACATGAACGCGAAAAGCCTGATAGATGAGCGTCTCGAACGAATCGAAACCGTAGGTGCCTGGAAGGATTTGCTGTCGGGTACACCATAGTTGCGCGTCACCGAGGGCGCCCACTCCGGTGACTTGCTCATCGCTCAACCGCAACACCGGCGCGTCCCGCCCCGCTTCCCTCTGTCGGACATCGAGTCCCGCCATCTGGCAGGCCTTGCCATCGCGGTCGATCCATTGCCAACTGATGACGCCCTCATGGAGCATCTTGAGCTGGTCGGGATCAAGCAGCTCGCACAAGCATCTGAACAGGCGAGTGTCGTAGTAACGCAGTACACCGCTTCTGTGGCCCTGGGCCCATTCGGCCTGGGTGCACCGTCCCAGGCGTTCGCCAAGGGCATCGAACGACCAGCGGCTGAACAGCGCCAGCACCCGCGAATGGCGGTAGCACCTCTGGATGAAGTCCGTCAGCCACGGCTGCTGCGCGGTATTGAAGAGCAATACCCGCACCAGCACCGGCCCCTGGTCAGCGAAGGCTCGTTCGGGGGAGTCCTGGAGCAGAAGCCGGTAGCGCGGCGACGGCACAAGCTCGTTCAAGTGTCGCAACAGCGGATAGTCGAACAACGCGCAGTCGACCAGCAGGTCCACATGAGGGAGGCCGCAGGTCTTGGCCTGAGCACATAGATGTTGCAGCCATTGCAGGGCAGTTGGGAACATGATCATCCTTGAGAGTTGAACCGCTCAGAAGCGGATAGCCAAACCTTTGGCCTGGGCTTGGGCCTGTAGAAAGCAGCGTTTGCACAGCACGCCGATCGGCAAGGGTGAGCTACCCGCTGGCGGCCCGGTCGCGCCTTGGCTTATCGCGGTGAGGTCAGTCAAAGTGCCTGTGCGTCCGGCCACCGGCTCACCGGCTTCACCCGGCCGGCGGGCTGGTTTGTACCGCAGAGTCGCTCCGGGCCCCGGACCACCGCCTTGCTCGATGGGAATGCTGCTGAAAATACCGTCGGCACCAATGCGCAGGAAATGCCCACCCCCCTCCAAAGTCAGCTGCGTTCCGGACTTGACTGTCAGCGCCCCCGCGCATTCGAGTTGAAGGACCTGTCCGGCGCGAATCACCAGGGTCTCGCCGGCCTGCGCATGGAGGCTGCCGTTGATGTTGAGAAAATCGTCGGCATCGAGTTGCGTCACGCGATGCCCTCCAACGGTGTGGTGCTCCTCGCCCCGAACTTCGCTGTAGCGCTGTCCCGCCAGGGTAATGCGCTGGTCGCGTCCGATTTCCAACACATGGTCATTGCGCACATTGGCGAACAGGTCGCGTTCGGCCCGCAGATAAATCCGTTCAGCCCCCTTTCGGTCTTCGATGTGCAATTCGTTGCTGCCGCCCCCTCCCGGCAAACTCCGACTCTTGAAGACACTGCGGGTGTCGTTGACGGGTAACCCATGGGGTACCGGGTTGGCCTGGTTCGGCACGCAACCGGTGATCAGCGGTTGATCGGGATCGCCCGCCAGGAAGGTGACCACGACCTCCATGCCGACCCGGGGGATCAACTGGGTGCCGAAGCCATCCCCCGCCCACCCCGTGGCGACCCGCACCCAGCAGCTGCTCCGCTCCGGGTTGCCTTCGGCACGGTCCCAATGAAAGCGGACCTTGACCCTGCCATACTCATCGCAATGAATCTCGCTGCCTTGCGGGCCGCTGACCGTGGCCGTTTCACTGACCAGCAACGGCCGGCGATGCCTCACGGACGGGCGATAGAATACGTCCCACGGAATCGCCTTGAACCGGTTGCCATAGCCCTGCTCCAGCGAGCGCTCTTCCACATTGCCAATGGCTTCTTCAAGGACCTGGGGTTGCGAGCCTTCATGCCTGAGCCAGGTGAGTAGCCAGCGCTGGTTCCAGCAAACCCGCCCATGGTTCTTCAGCCTCATGAAATGCCCGCTTACCAGGGCCGGCTGGTTGCTGGCACCTTCGGCGACGCAGGTGTCCCTTTGTCGGCGTTGCAGGACCCGCTGGGCCGTCAGTCGGCCGTGGGCCAATGTCAGGAAACGCCCTTGCGCGCAGGCATAATCCTCGCGATCCGGCTGCGCCCCCTCTTCGCCAAAAGGATAGTGTCCGGCGGCACCTTCCAGGGTCAGGCGAGGCTTTTCGAAATCATGGTCACGCCGGGTTACCCGGCTGGTGGCACCCCGTACCCGAACGGAGAAGGCCCTGATCGTGGGCTCGTCGGCGACCATCGCACCGTCAGGCACGAACGGTGTGGGTGGTAGGCTCCTGAACCTGGACTGGTCATCACCCACGACGAGAACATGCTGCTGCGGCCCATGCTCGAAGTGATAATGCCAACCCTCTTCCTCACACAGGCGCTGGATAAAGGCCAGGTCACTTTCTTCGTACTGGGTGCAATAGTCACGCGGCGGATATTCCGTGGGGCCCAGTTGAAAACGAAAGGCATCTTCCAGCAGACCATGCAACTTGAGCACCTCGGTGATGATCTGGCGAACGGTCCGCCGCTGGAAGATTCGCCGATTGAAAGCCAGGTCGAGACTGCTCAGGCGCGGCATCAGCGTCGCGTGATAGTGGGTCAGCCGCCGTCCAGACTCACCCACGGCGAAATCCGCGATCTGCCCGTGGATGCCATTGCCCAGCGTATCGAAGGCCAGGAAGGCGGGACGATGCAGAAACCGCTCGAGCGCCAGCTCGGCGTGCTCGCTGACGAGCCTGATCCTGAATTCAAAAGGCCGACTGATGGCCTCCGTGCCCTCGAAGGCAAGGACATCGAACTCATCGGGCTGGCTGTCGATCGTCAGCCTGAACTGGGCTGTGGAGAAGGCGGGCATTGGCGGTCACCGGATGAACGAGAGTGCCCCATGATCGAAAAACCAACGCAGATCGTATGCAGCCCCAATCCGAACACCTCATAGGCAAATTCCCCGCGCCCCCCCATCTCGGTCTGTCAGAAAAGGTGGTTTTGTAGGCTGATACCTACTCGCAACACACAAAAAATGTGGGAGCGGGCTTGCTCGCGAATGCGGTATGTCAATCAAAGTATCCCTGACTGATACACCGCATTCGCGAACAAGCCCGCTCCCACACTGTTTTTCTTATGAAGTACCAGCGTTTACACGGCAGCTTTGCGAATCGTCGCCAGCAGACCCGCCGCGCCAATGAACAATCCGGCAAAGGTCCGGTTCATCCGCCGTTGCTGCTTCGGAGTGCGTAACAGGCGCAGGACTTTGGCGGCCAGCCCGGTGTAGCCGGCCATGACGATGAGGTCGACGCAAATCATGGTCACGCCCAGGATCAGGTACTGCTTGACCAGCGGGGCATGGGGGTCGATGAACTGCGGCAGTACTGCCAGCATGAACACCAGTGCCTTGGGATTGCTGATGTTCACCAGGAAGCCACGGAACATCAGTGCCAACGGCTTGCCGATGGGGCGCGGGGAGGCGTCGTCGCTGATCTCGCCGGGAATGGCTCGCCACTGCTTGATGCCCAGGTACACCAGGTAGGCGACCCCGAACCATTTGATCGCATAGAACGCCGTGGCCGAGGTAGAGAGGATCGCGCCGACGCCAGCAGCGACAATCACAATCTGCAATGCCAGGCCCAACTGCAGGCCCAGGGCATTCCAGTAGCCACGCCAGAAACCGTACTGCAGACCGCTGGACATCGATGCGATGGCACCGGCGCCCGGCGAAAGACTGATCACCCAACAAGCGGCGAAAAACGCCAGCCATGTTTGCAGCACCATTGCACACCTCGGCTCGGACTCATCGAACTGGCTACGCTAATGCGACTATCGGATAAACGCCATGAATTTTTACCTCGCCGCCAAAGCGTCAAGCTTGAACAACCACTCATGGAAATGCGGGCAGTTCAGACGCATGGCATCTAACCCGATCTCACAAGCGATCAAGGGGCCGTGAAATGTTTTTTGGTATTCGGGCATCGCCTTGGATATACGCCTGGAGGGTGCAGTCTGTGGACTGTTGTTGATGTCTTCCGGTGTCTGATAGCCACTGGCGATCGATTTGAGGACCGGTACAACCGTTGAGTCATCCGTCCATTCTGCAAACTTATCAGCGTCTGCGAAGAGAAGTGCTTCGAACTCATGCACCATCAAGTTGGGAATGAAGTTCTTTTCCCCAATATCGATCGCCAGCTGGGCTTCCAGAAAACAAGCCTTTTGGCGACCTGTACCCGCAATCGGAAAATCGGCAGACGCCAAGCCGGGAAAATCACCGGGCAATGCATAGAGATCAAACATTGTGGTGACCTGCGCAGCATGATGCTCCCGACATAAGCGAGTCACTTGATGTTTGACTTTTCCATAGCTGACGACGCCCCCCTTATTGCCGGGGCTTGTGCTGATGATGATTGGCGTAAGAAAAACACCAAATGCCCAATAATGAGGAGCCAGCAACTCGTTGACGAAGGCCTCTTCCGTTTGCCCTTCTACAAGAAGAACGACTCGACTCATCGGCTCGGCCTCCCGCCCAATATGTTCTTCTTCCAAAGTTCACCAAGACTGAACTCTTCCAACCATGCGCTCAGAGCGGCGGTATCCAATCGCTTGAACGTCGAGGCACCACCGACCTTGTCTACGACGATCAAATCCTCAGCGTCGAACTGATCAACGAGCTCTACTGACTGCGTCGAAATAATGAGCTGGTGTTTCTGGGAAACCGACTTCATCAGGCCACCCAGCGCAACGATGGCAAAGGGATGCAGCCCCAGCTCCGGCTCATCAATCAGAATGGCTGAGGGCATGAACTCCTCAGGCTGCAGCAACACGCTTGCCAGGCAGATGAAGCGTAACGTGCCATCAGACAAAGCGGCTGCGGTGAAAGGGATGTCCTGGCCGACTTCTGTCCATTCAAGCTGTATCTTTTCCTTGTTATCAACCGTTGGGCGCAGATAAAAGTCACCAAAGAACGGAGCCACCATCTGAACGGCCTTCACGATGCGCTTGTAGTGCGTTTCGTTATGGTTCTTCAAGCGATATAAAAACGCGGCCAGATTTCGCGCATCATCGCGCAAATACTCATTATCGTTGATGCCATGGACTTGCTTCACAAGGGCGCTGGAGCCCGTGTCGTGGAAATGATAGATACGCCAGCTTCTGATAGCGGGAACGACATGTCTGTAGATCTGCGTCTTGGACTTTTGCTCAGCTGCGTATGACTCAAAATGGCCGGATCTGGCACGCCAGTCACCGCTAACGTTCCACCACAGTGCCTCATGGCTGAACATCATGCGGTTATCTTGAGTGGGCTTGAGCTTGAATTTATAACCGTTATTGCCGAAGTACAGTTCCGCACAAAGTTCTTCGGTCTTTTTTCGACCGAAATGAAGCAAGGCATCAGGACCTCCGGCAGCCCCTACCGAGAGTTGCAACTGCTCATCCAGAATGCGGCTAATCAAGCGAAAGAAACCAATGAAATTGGATTTCCCTGCACCATTCGCACCGATAAGCACATTGAGCTTGCCTAATTCGATATCGCATTCGGCGATGGACTTGTAACCCTTGAGGGTCAGCCTCGATAGCTGATCCGAATCGTAAACTTTCTTAACCATCCTAGCCTCCCGATACGGTGCATTCGACGAGAAAATCCATCAGTGCCTGCCTGAACAGTAGCGGTATCAAACACCGGCTCAGCTTGAAAGTTTGTTTCAAACACTGACAAAAGAGGGTAGCGGTATCGAGGCAGTCTACTCGACGAACCCACCCACCGGAAAAGCCTCACTGCCACGCCACCGCCGGACCGATCGCTGGAAGAACAGGCTGTTGGGCACTTGCACCATGGAGCTGCCGGTGCCGAGTTCCTCAGGCTCGATCAAGGTGGTGTAAAGCAGGTTGATCGCGACCACCCGTCCTTTGATGCCGGGCTTGTCGGTCGCCTCTACCAGCTCGACCACGTCGCCCAGGCGAAATGGCCCGACGGTGTAGATCAGGACGGCGCACAGCAGGTTCGACAATACGCTCCAGATGGCGAAAAACGCCACGGCCGCCACCGCGACGAAGCCGGAAATCGCGGTCCACAATACCGTGGCCGACACCCCCAGGCGTTCGAGCACCACCAGCACCGCGCTGCCCATGATCAGCCAGCGCAGCACGCCGCGCAGAACGATTAACAGGTGAGGCGGAAACGGGTAGCGCTCACCGAGTCTCGTGAGCCCACGCGCCACGATACGCTGCATCACATAACCGGCCAGCAGGATCAGCAGGACTTGCACACCGAGCCAGAGCGGCTCGATCCACATGACCGGGATGGGCAAGGTCAACGCTTCCATCAGGACAGCGCCTCCAGCTCCGCTTGCAGGGTTTCCAACAACTCCAGGGCTTGCATCCACGCCTCCTCAAGCTCCGCCTCCCGAACTTTCAACCGGGCCTGTTCGGCCAACAGGTCGCGCAGTTCATCCTTGCGCGCTGCCTCGTAGAGACCACTGTCGCCGAGGCGGGTTTCGATTTGATGCAGTTTTTCATGCAGCTTGCCCAGCTCGGACTCGAGCCTGTCGGCCTCGCGCTTGTGCGGCGCCAGCTGCTGTCTCAGGGCGGCGGCGGCCTGGCGCTGAGCTTTCTTGTCGGTCTTGTCCGGGTTCACCGGCGTACTGCTGACCGGCGCATTGCGCTGACGGTAGTCCACCAGCCAGCGTGCGTAGTCTTCGAGATCGCCGTCGAACTCTTCGACCTTACCGTCGGCCACCAGAAAGAAATTGTCCGTGGTGCTCTTGAGCAGATGTCGATCGTGAGACACCACCAGTACCGCTCCACTGAACTCCTGCAAGGCCATGGTGAGGGCCAGGCGCATTTCCAGGTCCAAGTGGTTGGTCGGTTCGTCGAGCAAGAGCAGGTTGGGCTTCTCCCAGGCGATCAAGGCCAGCGCCAGGCGCGCCTTCTCGCCACCGGAGAAATTCAGCACCGGCTCGTCGATGCGCGCGCCACGGAAGTCAAAACCGCCGAGGAAGTCACGCAAGGTCTGCTCGCGTTCGGTCGGCGCCAGGCGCTGCAAGTGCAGCAACGGGCTGGCCTTGGCATCGAGGGAATCCAGCTGGTGCTGGGCGAAGTAGCCGACCACGGTGTTCTCGCCGCGGGTCAGGCGTCCGGCCAAGGGCTGGAGTTCACCGGAGAGATTCTTGATCAGGGTTGATTTACCGGCCCCGTTGGGGCCCAGCAAACCGATCCGCGCACCGGGTGTCAGCTGCAGCTTGACCTTCTCCAGCACGGTCTTGTCGCCATAACCCAGTCGCGCATCGGACAGGTCGATCAGCGGGCTGGAGATCTTGGTGGACTCGCGGAAGACGAAATCGAATGGCGAATCGACGTGGGCCGCGGACAGCTCCTCCATCCGTTCCAGCGCCTTGATTCGGCTCTGGGCCTGACGGGCCTTGGTGGCCTGGGCCTTGAAGCGGGCGATGTAGCTTTCCATGTGCGCACGCTGCGCCTGCTGCTTCTCATAGGCCTGCTGTTGCTGGGCCAGGCGCTCGGCACGGGCGCGCTCGAAAGCCGTATAGCCGCCGCGATACAGGACGAGCTTGCGCTGATCGACGTGGGCCACGTGGTCCACCACCGCGTCGAGAAAATCACGGTCGTGGGAAATCAGCAGCAGAGTACCCGGGTAGCTCTTGAGCCAGTCCTCGAGCCAGATGATGGCGTCGAGGTCCAAGTGGTTGGTCGGCTCGTCGAGCAGCAGCAGATCCGAGGGGCACATCAAGGCCTGGGCCAGATTCAGGCGCATCCGCCAGCCACCGGAGAAATCCCCGACCTGACGGTCCATCTGTTCGTTGGTAAACCCCAGGCCAGCGAGCAATTTGCGGGCGCGGGCATCGGCGGTATAACCGTCGGCGCTGTCGAGCTCCGAATGCAACCGGGCCAGGGCGCCGCCGTCGTGGGCCGCTTCGGCGACAGCCAGGTCGCGTTGAACCTGACGCAGGCGTATATCGCCGTCGAGCACGTAGTCCACCGCCAGGCGTTCGAGGGTATCGACCTCCTGGCGCATATGGGCAATACGCCAGTCGGCGGGCAGCGAGCAATCACCGGAGTCCGGGTGAAGCTCACCCCGCAACAAGGCGAACAGGCTCGATTTGCCGGCGCCGTTGGCACCGATGAGGCCGGCTTTGTGGCCGGCGTGCAGGGTCAGCTCGGCGTCTTCTAGCAGACGTTGCGGGCCACGCTGTAAAGTCAGGTTCTGAAGTCGGATCATAATGGCGGCGGAGTCTACCAGCTTCGCTCGCAACTGGCGCGAGTAGCACGATGTCCTCTGACCTGTGGAATTTCTCCCTCGACCTCTATGCCCGGCCCGGCGTAGAGCAGACCTGCCTGGCATTGCAGGAGGCCGGCGCGAGCGTCTGCCTCCTGCTTTGCGGCCTGTGGCTGGAACAGCGCGGCGTGGCTTGCGATCAACAAAGACTGCAACAGCTTCGGCAGTTGGCGGAGCCTTGGGATAAAGAAGTGGTCCAGCCGCTACGGACGCTTCGCAGCCAATGGAAAGCGGATGCCGTTCAAGACCCGGACCTTATGCACTTGCGCGAGCAGGTCAAGAAACTGGAGCTGGAAGCCGAACGGTGTTTGTTGGAGCGACTGGAAGTCATGGCTGCAAATTGGCCTGGGGGCCAACAGAACGCTTCAGCGCGATGGCTGCAAGAGCTGGCGGCGAGTACCGAACCTGCGGACCACGACGCGCTGCATCAGTTGCGCGTCGCGGTCTCCAGCACTTAGGAAGCGCTGGTTGGGGTGCTGGCGCTCGGCGTAACGGCGGCTGGGCTGACCGTCGAAGCCGGGGTACTGGCGGCTGGAGCCGGGGTCGCTGTCGGGGCCGACGATGCAGGCTTGGCGGCTGGCGCAGTCGCGGGTTTGGCAGCGGCTGGCTTGGCGGCGGATTTGGCCGCAGCGGGTTTAGTCGCAGTCTTGGCGGGCGCTTTGGCAGCGGCTGGCTTGGCAGCTACAGCAGGTTTGGCGGCAGCGGTTTTCGTCGCCGCTGGTTTGGCAACTGGCTTCGCTGCGACAGCTTTTGCAGGCGCTTTGGCGGCAGGCTTGGCAGCCGCAGTTTTCGACGCGGCGGGTTTGGCGGCGACTGCTTTTTTAGCGACCGGTTTCACAACAGCTTTCGCAGCAGGTTTGGCGGCCGCTGTTTTTGCAACGGGCTTGGCGGCAGCTTTGACAACCGGTTTTTTAGCCGCTGGTTTAGCAGCGCTGGCAGCGACCGGTTTAGCCGCAGGCTTACTCGCTGCTTTGGCCGGTGCTTTCGCGGCAGGCTTGGCAGTTGCCTTGGCCGGTGCTTTTGCCACAACGGGTTTAGCTACCGGTTTCTTGGCCGATACAGCGACAGGCTTGGCAGCACGAAGCGTCAGCGCCTTGCCGGCAGCCTCCTGCACACGACCCACACCCTGGGCCAGCTTCAGGCTTTCCTGGGCATCACGCTTGAGTTGCAGGATGTAGGCGCGGGTTTCGGATTGACGATCCTTCAAGGCATCGAGCAGGTCTTCGAGTTCTTTCACGACGTCCTTGGCCTTGGCTTGTGCCTTGGCCTTGCCGGCGGTAGCTGCGTCTTGCAGTTTGGTACGCGACTTGTGCAGTTTTTCCTGCGCCTTGCCGCGTTGTTTTTCCAGTTTGGCGAGCAGTTTTTCAGCATCAGCCAGGGCTTGGGAGCAGGCGCTTTCCAAATGTTCGAGCAAGGCGCCCGAGAGTTGTTGGAGCAAGTGCAACGGAGTGTTTACAGGCTTCTTGGGGGCCGACATGGTTTACCTCCTGACTGACGTGAGTGCGGCTCATACTAGACCTCTGCTGCAACCGCCGCTAGGGCATGTTGACAGTACACAAGACGTTGCGTTGCAAGACACAAAAAATCTTCTGCGCCATTGCCGGAGCAATCTCACTTCGCGGCAATCGTCGCAGGCATAATTCCTCCATTCGAGCCCGGAGAGCACACATGTCGCGTCACCTGTTTTTCCTCCTGTGCATGGTTTGCTCAACGGTCCAGGCCGTTGAAAAAACCAGCGCAAGCGATGCCCACGACCTGGCCTACAGCCTGGGCGCGAGCCTGGGTGAACGCCTGCGCCAGGACGTGCCCGACCTGCAGATCCAGGCATTGGTCGAAGGCCTGCAACAGGCCTACCTGGGCAAGCCGCTGGCGCTCAAGGATGAACGCATCGAACAGATCCTGGCCAAGCATCAGGCACAGCTCACTGCGCAATCGACGACACCACAGATTGAAGTGGCGCTGAAGACGGAGCAAAAATTTCTCAACGAGGAAAGAAACCGGCCAGGTGTGAAACAGTTGGAAGACGGCATCCTGCTGACTGAACTCAAGCCAGGCCATGGCGCGAAAGCCGGTCCCCACGGCAAGGTCCAGGTGCTGTATACCGGTCGACTGCCCGACGGCAGCGTGTTCGACGCCAACCGCCAGGCGCAGTGGTTCAATCTCGACAGCGTGATCGATGGTTGGCGCAGCGCGTTACCGCAAATGCCCGTAGGCGCGAAATGGCGATTGGTGATTCCTTCGACCCAGGCCTATGGTGCCGAAGGTGCCGGGGATGTGATTCCCCCGTTCACGCCACTGGTGTTCGAGATCGAGCTGCTGGGTGTGACGAGCTGACATCGCCCGAACGAAAAACGGTGCGCAATGCGCACCGTTTTTTTTCCAGAGAAACCATCAAGCCTGAACGGCCGCCTCTTCCTTATGGGCGTTGTGCAACACTTCGATCAGGCAGTCCTCCAGCTCGAACCGCTCGTGCAGAAGTCCACCCAGCTCCTTGAATTTTTCCGCTACGCATTTGCCTTCATCGCAAAGGTCGTTGAATGCCAACAGCTTTTCGGTAATAACGTCGATGCGCGGGTAGATCTGTTCGGCGAGCTCCAGGCCACGCTTGTCGTTGAAGGCCTTGGCCTCGCCGGTAAGTTGCTCGTAGATCTCGAAATGCCCGGCAGAGACATAGTCCACCAGCACACCGCAGAATTCCTGCAACGGCTTACGGCTTTCACCCAACGCTTCAGGTTTGTCACCGAGAGCATCATAGGCCCGAACCAGTTCGTGACGCTCCTGCAACCAGCGGTCGATCAGCAGATGCACCCCACCCCATCGTTCCTGAGCATTCTGACAACTTTCGAGCATGGCGATTTCTTCCCTTGTGAGTCATGCCCCTCGCAGCCTGCATACACCTTGATGATTCATGGCAAGCCGGACACAACATGATCGAGCGGCATAATTCCAATGATACGTGCGGGCCAGATTATGCTCGCACGACAGCCGCTTCAAGGTACGCAGGCGACAAAGTTCATACAAGTGTTTAATCCGTTACCCGGACGAATTGCGACGTCTTGTCGCCCAGCGGTCGAATCAGAGCGGTCCAGACAAGGCGAAGCAGCAAGTAGGTCATTGCAATGGATATGGCGAGAAAAAACAGCAGGCTCCATTCGGGGATGCTCAGGTCGAACAATGTCCAGGTGACACCCGCACAATCGACCGCGCCATCGAGAACCTGTCGCATGGCACTCCACCATGAACCCGCGCCCTTCACTTGGGTCAGGCAATCGGGCGAATGGCTTTGCAACAGAACCTGACGCCAGGCCAGGGCCATTCCTCCGGACACGGAAACCAGTCCCGTCACACCGTAGAGAATGCTGCCCTTTCGACCCGGGCCATGCACGCAGGCTGCGAGACCATTCACCAGGAACAGCACCAGGCACAAACGCTGCAGGACACACAGGCTGCAAGGCGTCAGTCCGACCGCGTACTCCAGATAGCTGGCGATGCCCAAAGCCAGGGCCGCGGCGGCGGAAGCCATGAAAAACAAGAAGCGAGAGCAAGCCAAAGACATGGCGGTTCCGTAACAGAAGAGACAAGCAGTTACGGTAGAGGAAAGCCCTCCGGCCTTTCAAGGCAGGCCCGCGCAGACACTTCACCAAGGGTGTAGGGAATTCCCGACAGAGACGAGGGGATTTCGCGCAACCCCCTGTAGGACTTTCCCGAATACATCATTTGGGCCTTGAACCGGACGGCGATCAGCGACTGTCCTCTTGGCAAGACCACCGCGAACCGCAGAGCTTTGTCAGTACTCCTTAACTGGATAATACCTGGGCTGGAACCGGCAACGGTGCAGCGAGCAAGCGCTCATCCAGCAGTCCCAAGCCCTCCTGGAACAACTGGTTGCTGCGCTCGGCATCGCCCAGTTGTGCCAGGAGTCTCGCCAGTTCGGCACAGGCTTCGGGATTGCGCTGGATCCGCAAGCTACCTTCCAGATAATCCCGTGCCTTGCCCCAGAGGCTGTTTTGCAAACACAAGCGGCCCAACGTCAACAGCAGGCTGGAATCGGCCGGATGATCCTTGAGCCAGTCCTCGGCCGCTTGCAGTTGTCGAGCCGGATCATTGCCGCGGACCAGCCCGTACAGGCGCGCCAAGTGGCTGTCGTAGTGACGCTTGAGCGCGGCGCGCAATACTTCCTCGGCCTCGCCCTGCGCGCCCAGCTGTCGCAGCTGTTCGGCATAAGCCAGCACCAGCGCCGGCTCCTGGCGCTGCGCGGACGTCAGTTGTTGCCAGGCGCGGTTGAGCGACTGCAAGCCGACGCTGCCGTCCTCTTCACGATGGGCCGCCAGGGAGAGGTTTTCACCCCAGGCCCGGCGTTCCAGCTCAGCCAGTTCGGCCGCCGGCAGTACCTTGTCCTTGCGCAGTTCCGGCAACAGGCGAATCACCGCCGACCAATCGCCGCGCTGCTGATGCAGCCGTTGCAACTGGCGCAGGACCTGGACGTTATGGGGATGACGATCATGCATGGCTTGCAGCGTGACCAAGGCGCCGTCGGTGTCGCCCCGGTCCATCTGCAACTGCGCGTGGCTCAGTGCAATGGCCAGCTCCGCCTGGGGCTGGCGCTCCAGGGCGCGCTCCAGGAGGTTGTCGCTCTGTTCGTAAAGACCTTGTTCGTTGGCCGCGCGGGCCGCGCCGAGGTAATACAGCAATGGCTGGCGCTCGGCTTCCGCGGCACGATGCAAATGCCGTTGGGCACTGGCCCAGCGACCTTCGGCAAGGTCCAGTTGCCCGTGTTCGATCGCCACTTGCACGCGTCGACTACGATTGCGCCGCGACCACGGGTTGACCACGCCGCCGGAAGTGGTCACCAGGCCGATCAAGGCGCGCACTGCCCGCCACAAGAGCCAGAGCACCGCCACCAACGCCAGGGTGACCCAAAGGCCCGCTTCGTAGCGGAAGTTCTTGTACGCTACCAGCACGTAACCCGAATGCTCGGAAATCGCCACGCCCAACAGGGCGGCGGCAGCGATGACCACAAATAGAATCACGTAGAGACGCTTCATGGCGTGGCCCCCTGCTCAGCAGGCTTGGCCAGCGGCTTGACCGACTCCTCGGCATTCAGGTTACGGCGCTCCAGATAGGCCTGGACGCTGCTCAGGGTCGCGGTCAGGTCCGGTGTAACCACCGTCACCGGCTGTTTGGCCAGTTCGGCCACTCGCTCGAGCATGACTTTGCTCTGCGGGTTGTCCTGGTTGAAGTTGTTCTTCAGTACATCACGGGCCTCGTCCAACGCCTGGGTATACACCGGCGCCTGCCCGTTGAGAGCCGCCCATTGCGCCTGCTCCAGCGCCAGGCTCAAGGCCAGGCGCACCTGCATCAGGCTCTGCCCGGCCAGCAGCGGGCGGACATTCTCGTCGGCATTGAAGTCGATGCGGATATAGCGCGAGATCTGATCCCACCACTGCGCCCAGCGGCTGGCTCCATCGCCATCGGCCGTCAGGCCCAGCAGGGATTCGCCGCGATCCTTGTACTCCGGCGCCAGCTCCGTGAGTTGCAGCACTTGCTCACGCAGGGCTCCCAACTGCAGGAACAGCCCAGTGCGATCCGGCTGCTCGGTACTGCGCAGCGCCGCGAGCGTCTTGGCCAGCTGCTCGCGGGCAGCGAACGACCCCGGGTCATTCTGCTCCCGCAGGATTTCGTCGGCACCCTGGACCAGGGCCTGGGCACTGCTGATGTCTTGCAGGGCGGACAGGCGCAGGCTGGCAAGGCGCAACAGATGCTCGGCCTCGGCCAACCGCCAGTCCTTGCGGCTGGCACCGAGCACGGTTTCCAGACGCTGGCTCAGGTGCTGCTGGTCGCCTTGCAACTGCGCGACCTGACGCCGTCGCTCCTCCAGCTCTTCGGCCGCCGGCATCTGTGCGAGGCGCTCGCTGAGGCGTTGCTCATTGAGCTTGAGATTCTGGGCCTGATCATTCAGTGCCTGGACCTGGGCGGATTGTTGCTGGTTGTTGGCCTGCAGGTGACGCACCTGCCAGACACCCCAGCCGCCAACGGCCACGCCAGCGACCCCCAGCAACAATGCAACAATGGCCAACCCGTTACCGCGACGCGGCGCCACCGGTACCGGGGTTTCCACCGGCGTATCGATCACGGGCCGGTCTTGATCTTTTGGCAAGGCTGTTTCGCTCACGTATCCATCCTTTGCATTAGAAAACGGCACGGATTGTCCCCGTAACGCCGCCAGCAAAGCCGCGGCACTGGCGCCACGACAATCTATAACTGATCGGACCCCGGCGGCCCGCGCCATCCCGGCCACCCTGGGGCTTGGAACAAACAACGGCAACCGCGCCAGATCGGGCCACGCGGCACCCGCCAGGCGGTGCAGATGCTCGAAGCTCTGCCCACTGCTGACCATCAGTGCGTTCAAGCGTTCCGCTTCGACCTTCGCCAGCAGTTCGCCTTCGCGATACTCGGGCAGGCCACGCTGGTACAACTCCAGATAATCGACACTAGCACCTTGCTCGCGCAAGCGCTCCGCCAGCAAGCCTCGGCCACCCTCGCCACGCACGATCAGAACCTGGGGATCGGGCCGGGTCAACGCCTGGCGCAACGCCGGGAGTTGCAGCAAGGCTTCGCTGTCGTCGCCCTCGGCCGGATAAAACACCGAAAGGCCCGCATCGGTCAGGATCTGCCCGGTGGCCGCCCCCACGCTGAACCAGGGTTGTTCCGGCGGCTCGGGCCAATACTCGCGCAGATGTTCCAGGCACAACCGGGCAGCGGGTTTGCTGACGACGATCACGGCGCAGTACCGGTCGAGCCGCTGCAGCAGCGCCCGGCCGGAATCGGACAAGGGAATCGGTTCGATAGCCAGCAACGGCAGGCTGCTGCTGAATACGCCAGCCTCGGCCAGGACAGTCGCCAGGGCTGACGACTCGTCCTCTGGCCGGGTCAGCAGCAACCGCCAGCCCATCACGCGTGGCCAGCCTCGCCGTAGACCTTCTTGAGAATCTCGTCAGCCCCCTGGCTCAGCAGATCTTCGGCGACTCGCACTCCCAGCGCTTCAGCATCGCCCCGGGGCGCCCGGGCTTCGGAACTGAGCAGTCTGCCGCCGTTCGGATCACCCACCAGGCCACGCAACCAGACCTGCTCGCCTTCCAGTACGGCATAGCAGGCAATCGGCACCTGGCAGCCGCCGTTGAGGTGCTTGTTGAGGGCACGCTCGGCGAAGACCCGGGTCGCGGTGTCTTCATGATGCAGGGGGGCCAGCAACGCGTGGATCTCGCTGTCGGCGCTGCGGCATTCGATGCCAACGGCGCCTTGCCCACCGGCTGGCAGGCTGTCGTCGACGCTGATAGCCGAAGTGATGCGGTCCTCGAAGCCCAGGCGGATCAGGCCGGCGGCGGCCAGGATGATGGCGTCGTACTCGCCAGCGTCGAGCTTGGCCAGGCGAGTGTTGACGTTGCCACGCAGAAAGCGGATTTGCAGGTCGGGACGGCGGGTCAGCAGTTGTGCCTGGCGACGCAGGCTGGACGTGCCAACCACGCTCCCGGCAGGCAGCGCTTCAAGGCTGGCAAAGGTGTTGGAGACGAACGCATCGCGCGGATCTTCCCGCTCGCAGATGCAGAACAGACCCAGGCCTTCGGGGAAGTCCATGGGCACGTCTTTCATCGAATGCACCGCGATGTCGGCTTCGTTGTCCAGCAGCGCGGTTTCCAGCTCCTTGACGAACAAACCCTTGCCGCCGATTTTCGACAACGGCGAGTCCAGCAGCTTGTCACCACGACTGACCATGGGCACCAGCGTCACGATCAGGCCGGGATGGGCGGCTTCCAGACGGGCTTTGACGTATTCGGCCTGCCACAGGGCCAGGGCACTTTTACGAGTGGCGATGCGGATCTCGCGAGGGGACATGGATCAATCCGTACTTAAAAGATACGGCGGATAATAACAGCTCAGCCAAATCCGCTTTGACTTGAATCACGACCCCAAGGCCTCCCTGGCCGTCAATGTCCTGGAAATGAAACGTGCAATGCCGGCGAGGCGTTGCGCTAGTGGCCTGTACCCGAGTTAACCGTACAGGCCACTAGAGCTGCTGCATCATCTTGCGCACGCCCGCCACATGTCGCCGACTGACGATCAACGCGTCGCCATTGAGGCCTTTGAGAAACAGCTGGAAATGCCCAAGGGGCGTACGTTGCAGACGTTCGATGCGCTCGCGGGCCACCAGGGCATTGCGGTGGATACGCACGAATCGCTCACCGAACTCGTCTTCGAGAGCCTTGAGGGGCTCGTCCAGCAGCACCTCGCCACTCTCATGGCGCAAGGTCACGTATTTGTGGTCGGCGATGAAGTAGACCACCTGATTCAACGGGATCAATTCGATGCCCTTGCGGGTTCGCGCACTGATGTGGCTGCGCGGGCCGCTGCCACTTTCCGCTGCCGGACGGGTCAGCGCCGCCAGTTGCACGCGGTTGGGTCGCTCGGCCTTGCGCAAGGCGTCGAGCAACGCCTCGGATGCCACCGGCTTGACCAGATAGCCCACGGCGCCGGCCTGCAATATCTCGGGCGGGAAGTCATCCCGGGTGGTGCAAAACACCACGGCGGGAGGCGATTCCCGTTCGCACAGCTTCGCCGCCACCTGCAGACCATCCAGGCCAGGCATGCGAATGTCGAGCAGCACGATATCCGGCTTGTGGCTGTCGATAAGGGCCAACGCCTCGTCGCCATTGGTGGCGCTCGGCTCCAGGACACTGTAACCCTCGAGCTCGCCAACCATTCGGCTCAGGCGCTCGCGGGCCAGTGGTTCGTCATCAACGATCAGGACATTCATATTGCGCTGGATTCCTGCGTGAGTCTCGCACAAGGATAGCGTAGACAGGGGAAGTGACATCCGTCACCGCGATCCACGCTAAGACTCGCCCGAGGGCCAAAAAGTGCCGCGAGGCGGTTGCCTATCTTTACCAGCGCTTGCCGACCGATGCTCGAGGCCCGTTGTCGCACGGCGTCGCCGTGGGGATTGTTCATTTTCGATCTGATCAATATTGAGCCCCCCTGGTTGGTTCGCCCCATGCGCCATGATGGAAAAAGCAAAACTCCTATCGTCCACTGTAGACGGTTGCCACGACGATATTGCTCAATCGGAAAATATCGTTGTGCAGAAAACCTGCTTGCACGCCCGGCTCATGCGCAAAAAACCAGCCGACCAGTGCCAGCGCCAGCCCCGGCAACCCTGCTATCATCCGCCGCAGCCTTTTAACCGCTACTTTTTCCACAGCCGATCACGAGCGAATTCATGAGCACTGACAAGACCAATCAGTCCTGGGGCGGCCGCTTCAGTGAACCCGTCGACGCCTTCGTCGCCCGCTTCACCGCCTCCGTCAATTTTGACCAGCGCCTGTATCGCCACGACATCATGGGTTCGATCGCCCACGCCACCATGCTGGCCAAGGTCGGCGTGCTGACCGATGCCGAGCGCGACAGCATCATCGATGGCCTGAAGACCATCCAGGGTGAAATCGAGGCCGGCCAATTCGACTGGCGTGTCGACCTCGAAGACGTGCACATGAACATCGAAGCGCGCCTGACCGACCGCATCGGCGTGACCGGCAAGAAGCTGCACACCGGCCGCAGTCGCAACGACCAGGTCGCCACCGACATCCGCCTGTGGCTGCGTGATGAAATCGACCTGATCCTGGCCGAGATCACCCGCCTGCAGAAAGGCCTGTTGGAACAGGCCGAGCGTGAGGCCGAAAGCATCATGCCCGGCTTCACGCACTTGCAGACCGCCCAACCTGTAACGTTTGGGCATCACATGCTGGCCTGGTTCGAAATGCTCAGCCGCGACTATGAGCGCCTGGTCGATTGCCGCAAGCGCACCAACCGTATGCCCCTGGGCAGCGCCGCGCTGGCCGGCACCACCTACCCGATCGATCGCGAATATACCGCCCAACTGCTGGGCTTCGACGCCGTGGGCGGCAACTCGCTGGATAACGTCTCGGACCGCGATTTCGCCATCGAATTCTGCGCCGCCGCAAGCATCGCGATGATGCACCTGTCGCGCTTCTCCGAAGAGCTGGTGCTGTGGACCAGCGCGCAGTTCCAGTTCATCGACCTGCCAGATCGTTTCTGCACCGGCAGCTCGATCATGCCGCAAAAGAAAAACCCTGATGTGCCGGAGCTGGTACGGGGCAAGAGCGGCCGGGTATTCGGCGCGCTGATGGGCCTGCTGACCCTGATGAAAGGCCAACCGCTGGCCTACAACAAGGACAATCAGGAAGACAAGGAGCCGCTGTTCGACGCCGCCGACACCCTGCGCGACTCACTGCGCGCCTTCGCCGACATGATCCCGGCCATCAAGCCCAAGCATGCGGTGATGCGCGAAGCGGCCCTGCGCGGTTTCTCCACCGCGACAGACCTGGCCGATTACCTGGTGCGCCGTGGCCTGCCATTCCGCGATTGCCATGAAATCGTTGGGCATGCCGTGAAATACGGTGTGGACAACGGCAAGGATCTTGCGGAGATGAGCCTGGACGAACTGCGTCAGTTCAGCGACCAGATCGAGCAGGACGTGTTTGCTGTCCTGACTCTGGAGGGTTCGGTCAACGCCCGTGACCATATCGGCGGTACGGCGCCGGCGCAGGTGAAGGCTGCCGTGGTACGTGGCCAGGCGCTGCTGGCCAGTCGCTAAGACCCAAAAGCATCGCGAGCAGGCTCGCTCCCACAGGGGATCTCTGTGTTCACAGATCCTCGGGAGCGAGCCTGCTCGCGAAAGCATGCTTCAGAACAGCACAAATCTCACTTTTTGGCGGCGATCATCGCCAAAAACTCTGGCATCCCCGCTTCCCTGTCCGCCGCGATCCGCTGCACGTTCGGATTCGCCCCCAACCGCTCCATCAGCGCCTTGGCCGCCGGCATGTCTGCGAAGAAGTCGATATCGAACAACTTCTTGCCTACCTGTAAGGCTGGCGAAACACCGTAGAGAAAGTACAAATCGGCAATGCTCAGGCTATCGCCTGCCACATAGGGTGAGAACTTGCCGTGCCTGCCCAGCGAGGCGAACCCCAGCAACAGTTCAGCCTTGCTCTTTTCCTTGATGGCATCCGGTACCGTCATACCGAAAAATGCCTCGGCGTAGCAGGCACGCCCCGGCAGTTCGATGTACAACTCGATTTCCCGGCACAGGGCCAGGGCCTGGGCTCGTTCGTACGGGTCGGCGGGCAGCAGGGCCTTGCCCGGCTGGGTTTGCTCAATGTATTCGAGGATGACGCTGGTTTCGCTGATGAAGCCCTGGTCGGTTTTCAGCACCGGCACTTTGCCCCGTGGGCTGATGGCGAGTATTTCCGGAGTCTGGCTGCCATAGAAGGGTACTTCTTCGAAGGGCACGCCCTTCTCCAGCAACGCCAGCTTGACCATGTTGTAATAATTGCTGGCGCAGAAACCATAAAGCTTGAACATTGCAAATACCTCCGGTCCGTGTGGGGTGGGCAGCCTTGCGTTATAGACTGTCAGGAGGTTTCACGCCAGGCGCATCACGCAGCTGGATGCAGGTAAACTGGTGCCTTTCCCACAGGAGCCTGCCATGAGCGAGCCAACCGACATCGACAACGACGAAGAAGAATTCGTCGAGTCGACCCTGATCGAAGCCATAGAAAACCAGATCGAAAGCGGCAACCCGCCAGCAGCCAAGGCCACCTTCAACAAACTGACCCTGGTCAATTACGAGCGCGAAGAAATTCTGAACCTCATGGCCCATGTGCTGGCCTTCGAAATCGACGCCATGCTCGAGGAAGACCGCCCGTTCGATACCCAGTGGTATGAAGAGGCGTTGCGCAAACTGCCCGAACTGCCACCGGAAAAGAGCTGAACTTACGGTACACGACTGCTCTGTGGCGAGGGGATTTATCCCCGTTGGACTGCGCAGCAGGCCTAGAGAATCGGGCGACGATTAATTTCAAGGGTCGCTTCGCGACCCAACGGGGATAAATCCCCTCGCCACAAGGGACTTGCGTGGTCTCGGTATCGCAGAAGACCTTGGCTCTACCACCCAAAACAAAAAAAGCCGGCCTCCGGCACTGGACAGCTCGGCTGAGTGCGCTCACCTTAGTAACGCTATCGACCATATTCCTAGAAAGTCTGGAGTCCTTATGTCGCTTACCCCTGAGCTGGTTGCCGAACTGGAAATCCTTGCACTCTTCAACCTGGACAGTTCCCAGGAAGGCCTGAAAATCCATCAGACCGCTGCCCCTGCAGCCATTGCCGCTGCCCGACGTCTATACGAGAAAGACCTGATCAGCCAGCCCGACGGCGGCTACCTGACCAGCCTGGGACGGGATGCCGCCCAAAATGTCCAAACCGTCCTGACGATACTCAGCGTTCAACAAGAAGCCGCCTGATCCCCCTACCGCCCACGGAAATCTCCTCTATGGGATTTCCGCAGGCGCACTGACGCACAACGTAAAAAACCGGCATCAAAAACCTGTTTTCAGCTTAAGTATTCCCAAGACCGGGCGCTAACCTGCCATCACCCCACGTTCGACGCCGAAAGCCGGTTTGAGCCGACATGACCCGCAATCACGAAATACGCCCCGATCTGGACGAGGGAATCGACCGCAAGGTGCTGAGCCAGTTGCGCGCCCGTTTTCTCAAGCTCAATACCGTGCGGCTGGAGCGCGCCCTCGAAGGCCTGTCACCCCGCCAGCAAGGCGTACTGACGTTGTTGCCGCTGTTTTTCCACGTCAACCATCCGCTGCTGCCCGGCTACGTCTCCGGCAGCACGCCCGCCGGGCTGTCGAACTACGAGCCTGATGCCGATGTTCTTGCCGAAGCCCAGCGACTGACCCGTTCGTTTTCCTACAAGCCACGCCATGGCAGCAATCCGCCGCGACCGATCCTGGGCTTGTACCTGATGGGTAGCCTGGGCACGCTCGCCCAGGCGGATCAGAGCGACATGGATGTCTGGGTCTGCCATGGGCCGGACCTGAGCGACGACGAACTGGCCGAGCTGCGCAAAAAATGCCAGTTGCTCGAAGCCTGGGCCGCGACCCAGGGCGCCGAAGCCCATTTCTTCCTGATCGACCCGGCCCGGTTCGTGCGGGGTGAACGGGACAATCAGCTCAGTTCCGACGATTGCGGCACGACTCAGCACTACCTGCTGCTGGACGAGTTCTACCGCACCGCGATCTGGCTGGCCGGGCGCACACCGATCTGGTGGCTGGTGCCGGTGTACGAGGAAGACAACTATGAGCAATACACCCATACGTTGCTTTCCAAACGCTTCATCCGCGCCGATGAAACCCTCGACCTCGGGCACCTGGCCTATATTCCACCGGGCGAGTTCATTGGCGCCGGGCTCTGGCAGTTGTTCAAGGGCATCGAGTCACCCTACAAATCCGTGCTCAAACTGTTGCTGACCGAGGTCTACGCCAGCGAACACCCCGATGTCCGCTGCCTGAGCCTGCGCTTCAAGCAAGCCGTATTCGCCAACCGCCTGGACCTGGAGGAGCTGGACCCTTACATGCTGGTGTACCGCCGTATCGAGGAATACCTCAACGCTCGCGGCGAACCCGAGCGCCTGGAGTTGATCCGACGCGCGCTGTACCTGAAGGTCAACCGCAAGCTCACCGGTCAAGGGCGCAGCAGCAGTTGGCAGCGGACGCTGCTCGAACGCCTGGCCGGAGAATGGGGCTGGGACCCGCGCCAGCTCGCGCTCCTGGACAGCCGCAGCCAGTGGAAGGTGCGCCAGGTCAGCAACGAGCGGCGCGCGCTGGTCAACGAACTGACCTATAGCTACCGCTTCCTGACCCAGTTCGCCCGCACCGAAAAAACCGTCAGCCTGCTCAACAAGCGCGACCTCAACGTCCTTGGCCGCCGGCTGTATGCAGCTTTCGAACGCAAGGCTGACAAGGTCGAGTTCATCAACCCCGGCATCGCCCCGGACCTGGCCGAGGATACCCTGACGCTGGTCCAGTCGCCCAACAAGAAAGAACCCGGGCAGAACCAGTGGGGCCTCTACAACGGCAGCCTCAATGCTCTGGAATGGGAGAACTTCGCGCCGATCAAGCGCAGCCGCGAATTGCTGGAACTGCTGACCTGGTGCCATCGCAACGGCGTGATCGACAGCAGCACACGCCTGGCGCTGCACCCAGGCGACAGCGACCTGAGCGAGTTCGAACTGTTCAACCTGCTGGGTAGCCTGCAACAGGCCATCGCCCTGCCCCTGGCCATGGTCGACGAAGAACAGCTGCTGCACGCCAGCGTCCCCAGTGAAGTGCTGATCCTGGTGAACGTCGGCGTCGACCCGCTCAAGCATCACCGCGACCTGAACATCCTGATGACCACCGAGCGCACCGACTCCCTGAGCTATGCCGGGGTCCGGGAAAACCTCGTGTTGACCCTCGACCAGGTCACGCTCAACAGCTGGAATGAAGTACTGGTCAACCGATTCGATGGCGAACACGCACTGCTCGACTGCCTGCGCGACTACCTCAACGACCTGCCCGCCGCTGCGCGCCAACCGCGCTTGCAGGTGCGCTGTTTCTGCCACAACCGGGCGCAGTTCATTGCGCGACGGGTCGAAGAGGTCATCGAAACGGCCCAGACCCTGTTGTTGAGCAGGCTCAACCATCGCTACCTGCTGCAGGTGCAGCAGTATTATCACGTGTTGGAACTGGTCCCGGGCCAGGTCAAGCACGTGGCGCTGGGCAGCCTGTCGGCGCTGCTGGATTACCTGGGCGAAGAACTGGATGCCTACAGCCCGCTGCATCTGGACCCGATGGCGCTGGAAGACCACGACCTGGCGCTGATCCTGCCGATGGGCCAGCCGGAATGCATCCAGGTGTTCTACCGGGTCAATGAGGACGACGCCGATCTGTACGTGCTCGATGAGCTCAATGCCCTGTGGCAACAGCGCCTGCCTTATCACGACGAACAGAGCCTGCTGGTACCGCTGCAGCGCTTCCTGCAGTCAGTGCTGTACCGTCGGGACGCCTTGCTGTCGATGGACACCGACCAGCCGTTGAACCTGGATACCCTGTACTACCAGCTCCTGCCCTCAGGTAACGGACGCGCACGCCGGGTCGAAATGCGCCCGGCGCCGCAGACACCCGAGAACAAGCCGTTCTACGACGTGCAGGCCATCATCGGCAAAGCGACCCATGGCCAGGTCCACGTCACCCTGTATTGCAATCAACAGGAGTTTTCGGAACTGGAACATGGCGACCAACTGTTCCGTGTGGTCGCCAGTGAGATCGTCGAGCAGCGCCGCGAGGCCGAACGCTATCGCTGCTACATCACCGACCTGGACCTCTCGGGCCTGGTGGGTGATAGCGCTTGCTCAAGTAATCTGTACCTGCGCTACAAGGCCGATCTGGAACGCGCCCTGAACGAAGCGCTGGCCCTGGTCTGAAGCCCTCAGAGGTGGAAGTCGCCACCCGCTTCGGGCTGGTATTCCACCGCCAGCAGCGTCAACTTCAACGTCTTGCCACCCGGTGCCGGCCAATCAATGTGCTGGCCGACCTTCAGCCCGAGCAAGGCGCTGCCCACCGGCGCAAGGATCGAGACCTTGCCTTCGTCGGCATTCGCGTCCTGTGGATAAACCAGGGTCAGATGGTAATCCTTGCCGCTGCCCTCCTCGCGGCAATGTACGCGCGCGTTCATGGTCACGACATCGGCGGGCACTTCTTCATGGCTCACCAGGGTCTCGGCGCGGTCCAGTTCGGTTTGCAACGCAATCACGCCCGGCAGTGTTTCGTCGAGACTGTCGATCAGGCGCTCCAGACGCTGTACGTCCAGGCGGGTAAGAGTGATGGAAGGTGCGGTCATGATCCAGGCAGACTCCTTTCTTCTGCACGAAAAAAGCAAAACCCCGCCACAAAAAGACGGGGTTTTTCACAGGCCTCGGCAAGTTGAGGCGTAGCCGGACACTATCACAGCTCAAAAAATATACAACCCACAGGTAGTCGCACTCACTGCATGAGATGTAGAACTGTGGCGCGGGGATTTATCCCCGCTGGGCTGTAAAGCAGCCCCAAAGCAGTCAATCTGACAAATCGAAGTGTCAGGTTTTAGGGCCGCTTCGCGGCCCGGCGGGGATAAATCCCCTCGCCACATTGATCACACCAAGGCTTTGCGTCGCGCCGCCTCGGCACGGATCTCCCGCCGCCGCTCGTCATCGGCCGAGCGCCATTCACGGATATCCTCCACATGGCGGAAACAGCCGATGCAGACCTTCTGCTCATCCAGCTTGCATACACGGGTACACGGCGACGGCACGGCAGGGCTGACGTTGCTGTAGAGCGGCTTGGGTGGCCGGCCCGGGACGGTCTGGCTCACGTTGTCACAGGCCTTCGAACTCAAGTTCGACACCGGCCTGCTGCTTGACGATACGCTCGAGCATCTCGCCCAACTGCTCTGCGTGCTTGTCGCATACCCAGCGTTCGCTTTCCTCGTCGTAGTCGAAGTGGAAACCACCGGACACCGCCGCCAGCCACAACTGCCGCAGTGGCTCCTGGCGACTGAAGATCAACTGGCTGCCATTTTCGAACTTGACGGTGAGCACACCCGCAGAGCTTTCCAGATCGATGTCCAGTTCGCTCTCATCGAAGATATCCTCCAGTATTTGCTGGGTGGTATCGACCAGATCGTGGAAACGGGCTTCTTTCATTGCGACAACCTCAAAATGTCTGCTCATGCTCAAGCGCCGCAAGATACGGGTGCGGCCAGATGATTGCAAAGAATAACCCATCAGCGACCACCAGCCCCGCCGGACGGGAGCCCCGTTGCATAGGCAAGCCGCCGGGTGGCCGGTATACTCCGGCGCAATTAATGCATTTTCAAGGATTTCGCCATGAAGCGCCTGATCTCTTCCCTTGCTGCGCTCGTCGCGGTTGCCTGCCTTGTGACAGCCTGTGGTCAAAAAGGTCCGCTGTACCTGCCTGACGACAGCAAGTCCCCTGAAGAGCAGGCCAAGTCGTCGCAATCCAAAGCCCACACGCACGACACTCACACCACCTACTAAGGGAACGCCATGGACGCTTTTAACTACCGTGGCGGGGAGCTGTTCGCGGAAGGGGTTGCCTTGTCCGCCATTGCCGAACGTTTCGGCACGCCGACCTACGTCTACTCCCGCGCCCACATCGAAGCCCAATACCGGACCTTCGCCGACGCCCTCACCGGCATGCCACACCTGGTGTGCTTCGCCGTGAAGGCCAACTCCAACCTGGGTGTGCTCAATATCCTGGCGCGCCTGGGGGCCGGCTTCGACATCGTCTCCGGCGGAGAGCTTGAACGTGTACTGGCGGCTGGCGGCAGCCCGGACAAGATCGTCTTCTCCGGCGTCGGCAAGACCCGCGAAGACATGCGCCGTGCCCTGGAGGTCGGCGTGCATTGCTTCAACATCGAATCCACTGACGAACTGGAGCGCCTGCAGGTCGTCGCCGCCGAGCTGGGCGTGCGCGCGCCGGTTTCCCTGCGCGTGAACCCGGACGTCGATGCAGGCACCCACCCGTACATTTCCACCGGCCTGAAGGAAAACAAATTCGGCATCGCCATCGCCGACGCCGAAGACGTCTATGTGCGCGCCGCGCAACTGCCGAACCTGGAAGTATTGGGCGTCGATTGCCACATCGGCTCGCAACTGACTACCCTGGAACCTTTCCTCGATGCCCTCGATCGCCTGCTGGCGCTGGTCGACCGTCTCGGCGATTGCGGCATCTACCTGCGTCATATCGACCTGGGTGGTGGTGTCGGCGTGCGTTACCGTGATGAAGAGCCGCCCCTGGTGGCCGATTACATCAAGGCCGTTCGCGAGCGTCTCGAAGGCCGCGACCTGGCGCTGATGTTCGAGCCGGGCCGCTACATCGTGGCCAATGCCGGCGTGCTGCTGACTCAGGTCGAGTACCTCAAGCACACCGAGCACAAGGACTTCGCCATCGTCGATGCGGCCATGAACGACCTGATCCGCCCGGCGCTGTACCAGGCCTGGATGGATGTGACTGCCGTGCGCCCCCGCGATAGCGCCGCCCGCAGTTACGACATCGTCGGCCCGATCTGCGAAACCGGTGACTTCCTGGCCAAGGGCCGGGAGCTGGCGCTGGAAGAAGGCGACCTGCTGGCGGTGCATTCGGCCGGTGCCTATGGGTTTGTCATGAGTTCCAACTACAACACCCGCGGCCGCTGCGCCGAGGTGCTGGTGGACGGTGATCAAGCGTTCGAAGTGCGTCGCCGCGAGACGGTAGCCGAGTTGTTTGCCGGCGAAAGCCTGCTGCCGGAGTAAAACCATGCTGCTGCGTTTTACCAAGATGCACGGCCTGGGCAATGACTTCATGGTTCTCGACCTGGTCAGCCAGCACGCGCACATCCTGCCCAAGCATGCCAAGCAATGGGGCGACCGGCACACCGGCATCGGTTTCGACCAGTTGCTGATCGTCGAGGCGCCCAATAACCCGGACGTGGACTTTCGCTATCGGATCTTCAACGCCGACGGTTCGGAAGTGGAACAATGCGGCAACGGTGCCCGCTGCTTCGCCCGCTTCGTACTGGACAAGCGCCTGACGGCCAAGCGCAGGATTCGCGTCGAGACCAAAAGCGGCATCATCGAGCTGGACGTGCGCAACGACGGTCAGATCGGCGTCAATATGGGCGCCCCGCGCCTGATGCCGGCGGATATTCCGTTCGAAGCAGCGGCCCAGGCCCTGAGCTACCAGCTGGACGTCGACGGCACCACGGTGGAACTGGCGGCGGTGTCCATGGGTAATCCCCATGCCGTGCTGCGGGTCAGCGACATCAATGGCGCGCCAGTGCATGAACTGGGGCCGAAGATCGAGAACCACCCACGCTTTCCGGCACGTGTGAACGTGGGGTTCCTGCAGGTCGTCGACCGTCACCGCGCGCAATTGCGGGTCTGGGAGCGCGGTGCCGGGGAAACCCAGGCCTGCGGCACCGGCGCCTGCGCCGCCGCAGTCGCTGCGATCAGCCAGGGGTGGATGGATTCGCCCCTGCTGATCGACCTGCCCGGCGGACGCCTGTCCATCGAATGGGCAGGCCCCGGCCAACCGGTGATGATGACCGGCCCGGCAGTGCGCGTATACGAAGGACAAGTCCGTCTTTGAATGAGCCAAACCCATGACCGACACGCCACAGGTTCCAGCGCCACAGCCCGATGAATCCTCGAGCCCGCTTCCGGAGGCCGCGGCGGTGGCCGCTTACCTGGAGGCTCATCCGGATTTCTTCGTCGAACGTGAAGACTTGCTTGCAGTGATGCGCATTCCCCACCGGCGCGGCGACACCGTGTCGCTGGTGGAGCACCAGATGAAAATCCTGCGTGAGCGCAACATCGAGATGCGCCATCGCCTTTCGCACCTGATGGACGTCGCCCGGGACAACGACCGGCTCTTCGACAAGACCCGGCGCCTGATCCTCGCCCTGATGGACGCCAGCACCCTCGAAGATCTGGTCATGAGCGTCGAAGACAGCCTGCGCCAGGATTTCCAGGTGCCCTTTGTCAGCCTGATCCTGTTCGGCGACAACGCCATGCCGGTGGGTCGCTGGGTGACTCACGCCGAGGCACAGACCGCCATTGGCGGCCTGCTCACGGAAAACAAAAGCGTCAGCGGCAGCCTGCGCGAACATGAGCTGGACTTTCTGTTCGGTGAAGAACAGCGCAAGCAGATCGGCTCCACCGCCGTCGTCGCCATCGCCCACCAAGGCGTCCATGGCGTGCTGGCCATCGCCAGCCGTGACCCGCAGCACTACAAGAGCTCGGTGGGCACGCTGTTTTTGAGTTACATCGCCGAAGTCACCGGCCGGGTACTGCCACGGGTTGCCGGTTCGCTGCGCTCGGTACGCTAATGATGGAACGACAGCTGGACGCCTACTGCGAACACCTGCGCAGTGAGCGCCAGGTGTCCCCCCACACGCTGGCGGCCTATCGCCGCGACCTGGAAAAAGTGCTGGGCTGGTGCCAGAAGCAGAACGTCGGCAGTTGGCAGGCGCTGGACATCCAGCGTCTGCGCAGCCTGGTGGCGCGCCTGCATCAGCAGGGACAGTCTTCCCGCAGCCTGGCACGCCTGCTCTCTGCGGTACGCGGGTTGTATCACTACCTCAACCGCGAAGGCCTGTGCGATCACGATCCGGCCACCGGCCTGGCACCGCCCAAGGGCGAACGCCGCCTGCCGAAAACCCTCGACACCGACCGCGCCCTGCAATTACTTGAAGGCGCGGTCGAAGATGATTTCCTGGCGCGACGAGACCAGGCGATTCTCGAACTGTTCTATTCCTCCGGCCTACGGCTTTCCGAACTGACAGGGTTGAACCTGGATCAACTGGACCTGGCCGACGGCATGGTCCAGGTACTTGGCAAGGGCAGCAAGACCCGCCTGCTGCCCATTGGCCGCAAGGCCCGGGAAGCCCTGGAACTGTGGCTGCCGTTGCGAGCCCTGAGCAATCCGGCCGATGACGCGGTGTTCGTCAGCCAACAGGGGCGGCGCCTCGGTCCGCGGGCGATCCAGGTACGTGTCAAGGCCGCCGGCGAACGCGAGCTGGGGCAGAATCTGCACCCGCACATGCTCAGGCACTCCTTCGCCAGCCACGTGCTGGAATCCTCCCAGGACTTGCGCGCCGTGCAAGAGTTGCTGGGCCACTCGGACATCAAGACCACTCAGATCTATACCCACCTGGACTTCCAGCACCTGGCGACGGTCTATGACAGTGCCCATCCCAGGGCCAAACGCATCAAGGGCGACGAATCATGACCATCGAGCTCATCACCTTCGACCTCGACGACACCTTATGGGATACCGCCCCGGTGATCGCCACGGCCGAAGCCGTTCTACGCCAATGGCTGACCGACAACGCACCGAACCTGGGCGGCTTGCCGGTCGAGCATCTTTTTTCGATTCGCGAGCAGGTGTTGCGCGAGGAACCCGATCTGAAGCATCGCATCAGCGCGTTGCGGCGGCGGGTGCTGTTCCGTGCGCTACAGGAAGCCGGTTATGACCAGTGGCAAGCGTCCGAGCTGGCGGACCAGGGCTTCGAGACGTTCCTGCATGCCCGCCATCAACTGGAGGTTTTCCCCGAGGTACAGCCCACCCTGGAAATCCTCGCCAACCAGTTCGCCCTCGGCGTGGTCACCAATGGCAACGCCGATGTGCGTCGCCTGGGGCTGGCGGACTACTTCAAGTTCGCGCTGTGCGCCGAGGACATCGGCATCGCCAAACCTGATGCGCGACTGTTCCACGAAGCCTTGAAACGCGGCGGTGCCACGGCGCAAACCGCGGTACACGTTGGCGATCATCCCGGCGACGATATCGCCGGCGCCCAACAGGCCGGCCTGCGGGCGGTGTGGTTCAACCCGGCAGGCAAGGCCTGGGATGCCAACCATGTACCCGATGCGGAGATTCGCAGCCTGACCGAATTGCCGGAGTTGTTGGCGGGGTGGCACAGCCAGCCCTGAGCCTGCAAGCGCCACAGTCCCCTGTGGGAGCGGGCTTGCTCGCGAATGCGGTATATCAGTCGACACCTACTTTTACTGATCCACCGCGTTCGCGAGCAAGCCCGCTCCCACAAGACTGTGCATAGCCTGAAAGCCAAACAGCGCCCATGAAAAAGCCCGCGACGACGGCGGGCTTTTTCAGCAAGCGGGAAGCAGAACTCAGATAGGGCGGCTGCCGTACTTGTTGTCAGGCTTCTTGGGCGGATCGGCGACCACATTGGCCTCCACTTCCTGCACCTTTCCGCCCCTGGCCAGGAATTCTTCCATGGCCTTGGCGAGTGCATCACGCTCCTTGTTCTTGGCCTCTACGCTCGGCAACTCATCAACCGACACCGCAGCCTTGGCCTTACCCTTGGCAGTCGGGGCCGGTATATCGGCGCCATCGTCGTCGGCAACGTCTTCAGCTGCCGCTTCCAGGCCGTCTTCAGCCTCGTCTTCTTCACCTACTTCGAGGTCGTCGTTTTCCAGATCATCGTCGCTCATGTTCTACCTCATGACTTGCGAAAAGCAGATTAGTTATAGCCCAGCTACGCCATCTGTCGAAGGCTGCCAGAAAAAATTCAACATCCACCGGCAATCGGCGGTCATGCCCCTTCACCGTACAAGGTGGCAAGGACTTTACGAGCACCGCCATGATCACGGTGCTCGCCCAGATAAACACCTTGCCAGGTACCCAATGCCAGTCGCCCGTCCGTTACCGGAAGGCTGAGCTGACACCCCAGCACGCTGGCCTTGAAGTGCGCCGGGAGGTCGTCCAGGCCTTCGTCGTTGTGCTCATAGTCGGCAGTTCCTTGTGGGATCAGCCGATTGAAAAATCGTTCGAAGTCTCGACGTACCGCCGGATCGGCGTTCTCGTTGATGGTCAACGAGGCCGAGGTATGCTGCAGCCACAGATGCAACAGACCAACACGACACGCCCGGAGTTCAGGCAGGCCGGCGAGCAACTCGTCCGTCACCAGATGAAAGCCCCGGGGCCTTGCCCGCAGGGTAATCAGCGTCTGTTGCCACATACAGTTCTCCGCACGCTCGGCGCGCATTCTAGCGCGCTCAGGAAAAAAACAAAGAGCCTAATATTCCACCTTCGATGTAAGCCTTTGGCGCTGGAAAACCCCTGTCATTCGCAAGACAAAAAGGCCTCGGAAAAACCGGCGCTTCCTGTGAGCGTTGACAAATTCCGGGCAAAAAAATGCCCGGCGAACCGGGCATATTTTTTTGCGTGGGTTTACAGGTTGTAACCACGCTCGTTGTGCTGGGCCAGGTCCAGGCCAACCGCTTCTTCTTCCTCGGAGACGCGCAGACCCATGACGGCGTCCAGCACCTTGAGGATGACGAAGGTGACGATCGCGGTGTAGATCACCGTGAAACCTACGCCTTTGACTTGAATCCACACCTGCGCGGCAATGTCAGTCACGGTGCCGAAGCCACCCAGGGCGGGCGCGGCGAACACGCCGGTGAGGATCGCGCCCAGGATACCGCCGATGCCGTGTACGCCGAAGGCATCCAGGGAGTCGTCATAGCCGAGCTTGCGTTTGAGGGTGGTTGCGCAGAAGAAGCACACCACGCCTGCGGCCAGACCGATGACCAGTGCACCCATCGGGCCCACAGTGCCAGCAGCCGGAGTGATCGCAACCAGACCTGCCACCACGCCCGAGGCGATACCCAAAGCGCTTGGCTTGCCATGGGTGATCCACTCGGCAAACATCCAGCCCAACGCGGCGGCAGCGGTGGCAATCTGGGTTACCAGCATCGCCATACCGGCAGTGCCGTTGGCGGCGACGGCGGAACCGGCGTTGAAGCCGAACCAGCCGACCCACAACATGGCCGCTCCCATCAGGGTGTAGCCCAGGTTATGCGGTGCCATTGGCGTGGTCGGGAAGCCTTTGCGCTTGCCCAGTACCAGGCACGCCACCAGGCCTGCGATACCGGCGTTGATGTGCACCACGGTGCCGCCGGCGAAGTCCAGCACGCCCCAGTCCCACAGCAGGCCGCCGTTACCGGACCAGACCATGTGCGCAATCGGCGCGTACACCAGGGTGAACCACACGCCCATGAAGATGAGCATGGCGGAGAACTTCATCCGCTCGGCAAATGCGCCGACGATCAGGGCCGGGGTAATGATGGCGAAGGTCATCTGGAAGGTGACGAACACCGCTTCAGGGAACAGTGCTGTCGGACCGGTGATGCTTGCCGGGGTCACGCCCGCCAGGAACGCCTTGCCCAGGCCACCGATGAACGAATTGAAATTGACGACGCCTTGCTCCATGCCAGTGGTGTCAAACGCAATGCTGTAGCCATAGATGACCCACAGGATGCTGATCAGACCGGTAATGGCAAAGCACTGCATCATCACGGAAAGAAGGTTTTTCGACCGAACCATGCCGCCGTAGAACAGCGCCAGGCCGGGAATGGTCATGAACAGTACAAGAATCGTGGCAGTCAGCATCCAGGCGGTATCGCCGGAGTTGAGGACGGGGGCTGCCGCCTCTTCTGCCATGGCCAGGCCAGGCATTACGAAGGACAACAGGGCTCCTAGCCCTGCGAATTTACGCAGAGTCATATTGTTTTCTCCTGGGGCGTTGGGTTTGGCGGCTTAGATGGCGTCGGTATCGGTTTCGCCGGTACGGATGCGGATAGCCTGTTCCAGATTGACCACAAAGATCTTGCCGTCACCGATCTTGCCGGTGTTGGCGGCCTTGGTGATTGCCTCGATCACCCGGTCAAGATCCTTGTCGTCAATGGCGACGTCGATCTTCACCTTGGGCAGGAAATCGACCACGTATTCCGCGCCGCGATACAGCTCGGTGTGGCCTTTCTGCCGGCCGAAGCCTTTGACCTCAGTGACGGTAATGCCCTGCACGCCGATTTCGGACAACGATTCGCGCACGTCGTCCAACTTGAACGGCTTGATGATGGCAGTGACTAGCTTCATGAAACTCTCTCCCGAATTGGTGGACTTGCCCCAGGAAAACAAACCCGACTCAAGTCTAAGCGCAGTGCCTGGCTTTGTAACGCATCGTCGGCCCAAGTTGCCCGACCAGCGCCAGTCAACCGTGCCAGGCGAAGCTCCCCGCTTCGCCAGGCTGCACTGCATTCGTCACAACGACTGCATCAGTGCATGGGTCATAGGCCTCTAAGCAGAAACCTTGCCATCTGTGCCCAAGTCCCCTGATTTCAGGGGTTTACCAGCAGCGCGCGCTTGCGCCGTCCCACGAACCGCTGCGATACGCACAACAACAGTGCGACATCGTTCGGCCCCGTGCGCGAAAAGCGTGCATCCAGTGCATGCGAATTGACTATAGACACTGCGTGATACACTGCCGCCATCGTTTTCAGGATTGCTGCCATGCTCGCCCCCAAAGACCTGCTCGACGCCCTCAGCGGCCACGCCTCCCGCCTCTTGAGCGGCGACACTCCGTTGCCCAAGAGCGAAATCGAAAGCCAGTTCAAAGCGCTGCTGCAAAGCGGCTTCAGCAAGCTGGACCTGGTGAGCCGGGAAGAATTCGACAGTCAGATGGTCGTACTGGCGCGCACCCGGGCGCGACTGGAAAGCCTGGAGGCGAAGGTGGCGGAATTGGAAGCGCGGCTCACCGCTGACGTGAAATAAGCGCTACCGATGAGGATCGCTTGCAGATTCGCTGCTCCAGCCTGAAGCGTTAGAGGAGGAATGAGGTGTCGATAGAATCCGAAAAACGTAAGGCCAAGCTGCTGTTTGCAACTGAATGCCATGCTGAGACTCGCCGCTCAGTTGGCGGCATATCTGCCACCCAGATCCGCTTTTTGAAAGTTGCGGCGGCCTGCGGTAAAGAGATGGAGCCAGCCGGTCTGCTCGCGGGCGCACGCGGCTGAAGTCCGATGCTGTAAACGACTGACTTCATCACGATCTTTTGACGATTACCTATCCAGCACGCGTGACCCGAACTCCAGGGATCAGAGCCGGAAACGACCCACCAGCGTATTGAATGACAGGGCCAGGTTGGACAACTCCTGGCTTGAAGCATTGGTCTGGGTTGCCCCTGCCGCTGTCTGGGTAGAGAGATCCTGGATATTCACCAGGTTGCGATCGACCTCGCGGGCCACATGGGCCTGTTCTTCGGAAGCCGTTGCAATCACCAGATTGCGGTCATTGATCTGCGAAATGCCCTCGGCGATCTGCTCGAGCGCCTCGCCGGTGGCGCGGGCGAGGCTCTGGGTCTCGGTCACCCGTGCCTGGCTCTTGCTCATTGCGTCGACCGCACTGTCGGCACGGTCCTGGACCGCGTGGATCATGCCCTCGATTTCACCGGTGGAGGCCTGGGTGCGCGCCGCCAGGGCACGCACTTCATCCGCGACCACGGCAAAGCCCCGCCCCTGCTCCCCCGCGCGAGCAGCCTCGATAGCAGCGTTGAGGGCCAGCAGGTTGGTCTGCTCGGCGATCCCACGAATCACATCCAACACCTTGCCGATATCGCGGACCTGCATGGCAAGGTCTTTGACCAACCCGGTGGACGAGGTGATTTCCTCGGTTGCATGGTTGATTGCCTGTACCGCGCTACGCGCCTGATCACGCCCTTCGCTGGCCTGTGTGCTGGTCGATTGCGAAGCCTGGGAGGTGGCCACCGCATTGCGGGCCACCTCCTCGACCGCCGACGTCATCTCCGTCACGGCGGTGGCCGCCTGTTGGATTTCATCGTTCTGCCGGATCAAGGCCCGGCCGCCGTCATCGGTCACCGACGTCAACTGCTCGGCAGCGGCAGCCAACTGGCCCGAAGCACTGGCAATCTGCTGGATCGTGGTTTTCAAACTCATCTGCATATCGCCCAGGGACTTGAGCAACTGACCGGCCTCGTCGCGACTGTTGCTGGTTATGTGCTGGGTCAGGTCGCCCTGGGCAATGCGTTGCGCGCAATCGACCGCTGCGGCAATCGGCCGACTGATCAGCCGGCTGATAAATACGCCCAACAGCAGCGCGGCGACAAAGGCAATGACGATACCGCTGTACAGAACCGTCCTGGCCGACGCTTCCTGACGCGTGGCGGCCTTGGCGTCCTCGCTGATCTGGCGGTCATTGGAGTCGATCATGATGGTCAACTGGTCCATCACCTTGCGATAGGTCTTCTGCAAGTCACCCAGCAGCAGGGTGCGACCATTCTCCAGGTCGCCGGCCGCCATCATCGCCACATATTGCTGCACCATGGCCTGGTAGACCGGCCAGTCACGGGCCATCTGGTCACCGGCAAGGCGTTCGTCTTCAGCCAGGTTGCCTTGGCGATAAGCGGCGAACGCCTGTTCACTGGCCAGTTGATTGGCTTTCATCGAAGCCAGGAACTCATCCTTCATGCTCTGCGGAGCGTTACGGGCGGTTGCGATATACAGCCGGAACATGTCGCGCGTCTGGCCAACGGCCTTGGTCTTGGTTTGCGCCGTGTTAGCAACCGAGACCAGGTTGGTATTGAAAGCGGTCTGCAGACGTGCCGACAGCGCGGCAACACCGCTCACGCCAAGCATACCTACAGCAAGTGTGATCAGGGCGCAGAGGAAAAACGAAGTGAGCAGTTTGGTCGAGATTTTTGCGTCATAGAGCCAGTTCATTAGCGAATCCCTGTGGAGCAATGGCCCTTTGCCATATCAACCGAGAGATGCTAAGGCAGCTGAAATATTGACCACAATGCAGGGAATCGCATGACCGCTTGGATTATTCAACGATCATACGGCGATATTCGGTCCTGGGATTACCTGGTGGCCTGCAGGGATTTTTCCTGATTGAGCGCAATCGGCAGTTCCAGCGCAAACAACGCTCCCTGCCCCGGCCCGGCACTCTGCACGGTCAGCTCGCCGCCCAGTTCATGGGCCGCCAGGATGCAGCTGTGCAGGCCGAAACCGTGGCCGTCGACGCGGGTCGTGAAGCCGTGTTCGAACAACCGAGGGAGATTGTCCATGGAGATGCCCTCGCCGTTATCCTCGACCTCGATACGTACGCGCTGGTCGTCAATGGTCTTCAGGCGCAGGGTGATCCGCGCGGGACGATCCGTGACCGGATCGAGTGCCTGCTTGGCGTTGTTGATCAGGTTGATCAGTATTTGCAGCACCTTGTGCTTGTCCAGCGCCATGAGCGGAATGTCGTTGAGTTCCTTGACCAGCGTCACGTGATGACGGGCCAGGGACACATGACAGATGCGCACCACATCCTCGATCAATTCTCGTAACGAACCTGCTTCCAACACGCTGGAGTTGCCGGCATAGGACTGCTGGGTGGCGACGATTTCCTTGATATGGTCGATGCTCTTGGTCAACTGCGCCAACTCGTTGATCATGCTCTGCTGCTCGATGGCCAGCGACTCGGCCAGCTTGCCGAGATAGTCCGGCAAGGCGCGACCTTTCGGGTTGCTGCTGAAGAAGTCGCCGAGGTCATCGGAATGCTCCTTCATCAATTGAACGACCTTGGCGACCCCCTGCCCTTTGGATGTGTGCACCTTGTCGTACAGGACCTGAGCCGACACATTGACACTATTGAGCACGTTGCCCACGTTATGCAGCACATTGGTGGCGATTTCCGCCATGCCGGCCCGGCGCGCCGTAGTAACCAGTTCGGCCTGGGCCTCGCGCAACTCATCGTTGACCCGGGCCATTTGCTGCGGGCTGGGAATCTTCAGGGCCGCGGGCACCAAGCGGACCAGCAGGATGGCAGTAATCACCGAAGCAATCGCGGTGATCACCTTGACCAGCGCCGACAGCCAGTAGTAGGGCTGCCAGATGGTCAGGATCTCCATCACATGACTGGTCCCACAGGCCAGGATAAAGACGCCAAAGGCCGCCAGCATCCAGTCGAAAGGCACGTCCTTGCGCTTGTGGATAAAGTAGATGAGCGTAAAGGGAATGGTGACGTAGGAGAACGTGATCAGCCCATCCGCAATCACGTTGGTCCAGAGCAGATCCGGGCGCCACAGATAGCAATGCCCATGGGGCATGAAGCGGTTATCGGTCAACAGCGCCAATAGATCGTTCATGGCCGCTTCCTCCCTGTGCTACTGAATCGCCACAGGTCGGAGTCTAGCAGAGGCCGGTGCTCGCATTTCCCAGGCAACTATTGCATCTGCAACATCCTGCCAAGATTTCGCTCATCATTCGCCAGGCCGAAGCACTTCCCCATGACTAACCTTCAAGCACCGCAGGATGCGGTCTTTTATATCCCCTCAAGGAACGATTCATGTCGCTCGCCATTGTCCATAGCCGCGCCCAGGTGGGGGTGGAGGCTCCCGCCGTTACCGTTGAGGTCCATCTCGCCAACGGTTTGCCGTCACTGACGATGGTCGGTCTGCCGGAAGCGGCGGTAAAGGAAAGCAAGGACAGGGTGCGCAGCGCGATCATCAATTCGGGGCTGAACTTCCCGGCGCGGCGCATTACCTTGAACCTCGCACCGGCGGATCTGCCGAAGGACGGCGGGCGGTTTGACCTGGCCATTGCCCTGGGCATCCTGGCGGCCAGCGTGCAGGTGCCGACCCTGACGCTGGACGATGTGGAATGCCTCGGTGAGCTGGCATTATCCGGCGCCGTGCGACCGGTGCGTGGGGTATTGCCCGCAGCTCTGGCCGCACGCAAGGCCGGACGCATGCTGGTGGTGCCGCGGGCGAACGCCGAGGAAGCCTGCCTGGCGTCGGGCCTGAAAGTGATCGCCGTGGATCATCTGCTTGAAGTGGTGGCGCACTTCAACGGTCACGCTCCGGTCGAGCCTTTCGTTTCGAACGGTTTGCTCTCGGCCAGCAAGCCCTACCCTGACCTGAATGAAGTGCAAGGCCAGGTCGGGGCCAAGCGGGCCTTGCTGATCGCTGCCGCCGGCGCGCACAACCTGCTGTTCAGCGGGCCACCGGGTACCGGCAAGACATTGCTGGCCAGTCGTCTGCCGGGGCTGCTGCCGCCATTGGCCGAGAGCGAGGCCCTGGAGGTCGCGGCGATCCAATCGGTCGCCAGTTGCGTGCCCTTGAGCCATTGGCCGCAACGCCCTTTTCGCCAGCCCCATCACTCGGCATCCGGTCCGGCGCTGGTCGGTGGAGGATCGAAACCCCAGCCGGGCGAAATCACCCTGGCCCACCATGGCGTGTTATTCCTGGATGAATTGCCGGAGTTCGACCGCAAGGTCCTGGAAGTCCTGCGGGAGCCACTCGAATCGGGCCACATCGTCGTGTCTCGTGCCCGTGACCGCGTACGCTTTCCGGCGCGCTTCCAACTGGTGGCTGCGATGAATCCTTGCCCTTGTGGATACCTTGGCGAGCCCAGTGGCCGTTGCTCCTGCACACCCGACATGGTGCAGCGCTATCGCAACAAGCTCTCAGGCCCGTTGCTGGATCGCATCGACCTGCACCTGACGGTCGCACGGGAAGCCACGGCGTTGAATCCCAAATGCGAACCGGGTGAGGACACGGCTACCGTGGCCGAACAGGTGGCCGAAGCCCGAGAACGCCAGCAGACGCGCCAGGGCTGTGCCAACGCGTTTCTGGACCTGCCCGGTTTGCGTCGGCATTGCACATTATCCACAGCCGATGAAACCTGGCTGGAAACGGCTTGCGAGCGACTGACCCTGTCGCTGCGAGCCGCCCATCGCCTGCTCAAGGTCGCGCGGACGCTGGCGGACCTTGAGCAAGCGGGCCGTATCAGCCGGGAGCATCTGGCCGAAGCCTTGCAATACCGACCTGCTACGGCCTGAACCGTGTCACGGTTTGCTCAGGTCCACCAACGGCGTGTTTCGCACCTCGGTTTTGCGTTCGCCCTGGATCTCATCGATGCGTTTGAGCGCCTTGTCCACGGCGCCCTTGTCCGCCAGCAGGCTGTAGTGGATCTGGAAGTGCTTCTGCTCTTTCGGCGCAATGGTCGGCACCAGGCCCAGTGGCCGCTGGTAATGGCGGTTATAGGAGAAACTGGTGCCCGGCTCCAGCCCGGTCACGTAACCCTGGCCTTGGGTATCGGTGTTTTTCCACAGGGAGAACACCGGAAGCGTTGCGGTGTTGAAGCCCACCGACACGCCGAGACTACCAGCCTTGTTGTGCAGCACGGTGAGGGTTTCACCCTTGGCGTCGGCGTAGGGCACGACGTTATAGACGGTTTCGTCGTAATCCTTGGTGGGCGCCCGGTAGGTTTGCCAGTCGGTCAGATCGCCCTTGGCCTTGTCATTGAATGGCGAGACCTGCTTGACCGGCGCAACGAAGCGCGCGCCCTGCTCCAGGAACGGCGTGCTGAAGTTGCTGTGATAGAGCGCCTGGTATTCCTTCGGGTAGTCGCCGTTGTTGGTCAACGTATCGTTGAGGGCAAACGTCACGCTGCCAGGTTCGGTGACCAGCTCGGTCTGTACCGAGAAATCGACCTTCTTGAAAGCCTGCTCTTTCAATTCGCCCCTCAGGGTGATGGCATAAGGCGCTTTTTCATCGATATGCAGGGTGACCTTATTGGCCGGGATATTAGCGGCACGACCGTGCAGCGTCAGCAGTTCGCCATTGTCCATGCCAGGATGCCCCACCCACTCGTAACCACACCGGGTGACCAGTTCATTGAAACCTTCGAGCCATCCCAGACCGCCACGACCGTTGAGTTCGATAAAGGCCGGATTGACCACTTCCTTGACCGGCGAATCCCAACCCATCCGTGCATTTCCGACCGACGCTTGCAGTACATTCATGCCCCGGGTCGGGACGACCGAAAGCTTCATGGTGCCGTTGTCGATGTCGACGATGCTGACGCCTTCCTGACGACCACCGTGCAGGGTGCGCATCGTCACGGTAAAGGGTTTGTCGGTTTTCACGCCAAGCTGCTGGCTGGTGATCTGCCAGGGCTGCGCGGCTTTATCGGTGTCGAGCAAGACATAGTCCCAGGCCATGGCATGGGAGGCAGCGCCCAGGGCGCCGAGAGTGACGAGGAGTTTGAGCGGAGTCATGGACTTGGGCCTTTTATTGGAGTTGTGCGGATTTTATAGACTTGAAGAAACGTTTCAGCAAGCCAAAAAACGGCAATAACCCTAAAAAGCAAACTGGAGGAAGTTATCCGGGGTGGCTGAAATCTTGGCGGTTGAAACCCAAAACCTGTGGGAGCGAGCCTGCTCGCGATTGCGGTAGCTCAGGTTGCACAGATGTCGCCTGTGCCGACGCCATCGCGAGCAGGCTCGCTCCCACATTGGTCTGGGTGAGCCTGCTGGCGGTGGTCATAGGGACTTAGCGGAAGCGATCGACTTCCTGGCGCAAGTCCTGCGCCAGTTTTTCCAGTTCCTTGGCAGTGACCGCCAGGTTCGAGACCACTTCGCGCTGTTCACTGTTGGCCATGGCGATACTTTGCAGGTTGCTGCTGAGCAAGGTCGCCGTGCTGCTCTGTTCCTGAGTGGCGGTAGTGATCGCCGCGAACTGCTGGCCGGCCGAACGGCTTTGCTCGTCAATGCGTGCCAGGGCCGCAGCCACGTTGGCGTTGCGCGACAGGCCTTCCTGCATCAACAGGTTGCCCTGTTCCATCGTGCTGATGGCGTTGCCGGTTTCCTGCTGGATGCTGGTGATCATGCTGGAAATCTCGTCAGTGGCCTGACGGGTACGGGAGGCCAGGCTACGGACCTCATCCGCCACCACGGCGAAACCACGCCCTTGCTCGCCTGCACGGGCGGCTTCGATGGCGGCGTTCAGGGCAAGCAGATTGGTCTGCTCGGCGATGGAGGTGATCACGCCGACGATCCCGCCGATTTCCTGGGAACGCTGGCCCAAGGTGTTGATGACCGTGGCGGTGCTGTTCAACGCGCCAGCAATCTGTTCCAGGGATGAAGACGCTTCATCCATCGATGTCCGACCGATCCGCGTCTGCTGGGCGTTTTCCTGGGCCAGGCGCTCGGTATTGCCCATGTTATCGGCAATGTTCAACGAGGTAGCGCTGAACTCTTCAACCGCGCCGGCCATGCTGGTGATTTCGCCGGACTGCTGCTCCATCCCCTCATACGCACCGCTGGACAACCCCGACAGGGCCTGGGCACGGCTGTTGACCTCCTGAGAGGCCTTGCGAATGTGCTCGACCATGGTCGACAGCGCTTGACTCATCTGGTTGAAAGCACGGGACAGTTGGCCGATTTCATCATGGCTCGACACGTTCAGGCGCACGCTCAGGTCGCCGGCGCCCAGCGCTTCGGCCTGACGCACCAGATCGCCCAGCGGTGCCAGCTTGCTGCGCAGCAGCCACATCGCCGCACCGACCGCCAATAGCATTGCCAATAGGCTGCCAATGGCCAACTGCATACCGACGCTCCAGGTCACCTCGCGGATCTCGGCCTTCGGCATGCTTGCCACCACCGCCCACGGCCCACCTTCGAACGGTACGGCGACGCTGTAGAAATCTTCGGCTGTGTCGCTCCAGAACACGCCTTTGCCCGGTTCTTTCACCAGGCCAACGACGGTGCTGACAGCGGCATCAAGGGCCTGGACCCCGGCCGGCGGTACCAGCCATTTGTTTTGCTCATCCAGCAGGGCCAGCGAGCCGGTCTTGCCGATACGGAAACGCTTGAGGTTTTCGAACTGCGCATTTTGTGCATCGGTGTAATCAAAACCGACATACAGCGCAGCGATGATCTTGCCGCTGCTGTCCTGCACCGGACTGTACTGGGTCATGTAGTAACGGCCAAAGAGCAAGACGCGGCCAATATAGCTCTGCCCACTGGTCAAGCGGGCGTAAGCCGGGCTGGCATGGTCAAGCACGGTACCAATGGCTCGCGAACCGTCCTGCTTGGCCACCGAAGTACTGACGCGGATGAAGTCGTCACCACTGCGCACGAACACCGTGGCGGTCCCGGCGGTCATCTGCTTGAACTCGTCAACTTCCTTGAAGTTATTGTTCAGCACTTCGCTGCCCAGGCTCAGGCTCGGCGTCTGCACGCCTGCCACCGTAACCGGTTGGTCCGGGTGCACTTGCAGGCCCGCGCTGAAACGCTTTTCGAACAGGCCGGCCAAGCGCTGCGTGCTTTCGCGCAAGGTGCCATGGAAGGTATTGAGCTGATCGGCCATCAGGCGCGCTTCGCTGGCCAGATGCTCTTCACGCGTGGCGAGGTTGGCGGTGTCCAGCGAACGCAAGGCGAAGACGGTACTGCCGGAGATCACGATCGCCAGTATCACGGCAAGGGCAAGGCCTAGCTGTGAGGCGATCCGGGCACGGGGTTGAGACATGACGGCTCCTGGCCGAGACACCGGATCATCCTGATCACGTCGCACGCTCGGCATCTAATTCCAAGGTAGGGTAAATGTTTGCCCTTTCTGAACGAGGGTTCCATGTTCACGGGTTCGGCAGCAAAGCCAAATACTTGAGCGGTTTAGAGGGAATACATCAAGCTGCCATCAGCTGTACTGCAACGTTTCAGCCAAGACGCTCTACTGCGGGCAGTTGCATGGCTTTGACCTCGCCCTGCAGGAAGTCACTGAGCCGACGCAAACGTTCACCCCCCGGACGGGTTTTCGGCCAGACCAGATAATAGTGCTCGCCGCTGGCGACGGCGGTCGGCCACGGCAGGCTCAGGCGCCCTTGGGCCACGTCCTCGGCCACCATCAACAGATCGCCCATGGAAACACCGTAACCGCGTGCCGCCGCAATCATGCCCAGCTCCAGCGTATCGAACACCTGCCCGCCCTTGAGCGAGACCTTGTCAGACAAGCCCATGCGCTCCAGCCAACTGCGCCAGTCGCGACGGTCCGGTGTGGGATGGAGCAGTTCGGCGTTGGCCAGCCGCTGTACATCCCACGGTTGATCGTTCAACAGATTCGGTGCGCCCACCGGGATCAGTTCCTCGGGGAACAGGAAACTGGCTTCCCAATCCGCTGGAAAATGTCCGTTGCCCAGCAACACCGCACAGTCGAAAGGTTCGGTGTTGAAGTCCACCGAATCGACGTCCATCCAGGCGCTGGTCAGCTGCACCTCATTGCCCGGCTGCAAATGCCGGAAGCGACTCAGGCGCGCCAGCAGCCAACGCATGGTCAGGGTCGAGGGAGCCTTCATGCGCAGGATACCGTCCTCACCAGACAGCGTATGGCAGGCCCGCTCCAGCGCCATGAACCCATCGCGTATGCCCGGCAGCAACAGCCGTGCGGCTTCAGTCAATTGCAAGTTGCGACCGTTGCGCTGGAACAGCCGGCAGGCGAAATGCTCCTCGAGCGTGCGGATGTGGCGGCTCACCGCACTCTGGGTAATCGACAGCTCTTCCGCGGCCCGGGTGAACGAGCTGTATCGCGCCGCTGCTTCGAATGCCCGCAGCGCATAAAGAGGTGGAAGACGACGCGACATCGGTGAACGCTCCAGTAACGGGGTTGACGCACCCTAGCAGAAAGAGCCGATACATGAGTTTTAATCATGCCTGCCATCGTTTTTATCCTTTTGTGCAAAGCGCCGCAAGCGCCGAGAATCGACGGTTTACAGCCTTGCCTGAACATGGAGCGTGATGATCATGCAGCATCCTGTGCGTACCGAACTCCGGGCCATCCTGCGGCTGGCGGGGCCGTTGATTGCCTCGCAGTTGGCGCACATGTTGATGGTCCTGACCGACACCTTGATGATGGCGCGCCTGAGTCCCGAAGCCCTGGCCGGCGGCGGGCTGGGGGGCGGCGAGTTACTCGTTCGTGTCGATTTTCTGCATCGGTGTGATCGCGGCAGTGGGCACGCTGGTGGCGATCCGTCACGGCGCTGGCGACATCGAGGGGGCCACCCGACTGACCCAGGCCGGGTTGTGGCTGGCCTGGCTGATGGCACTGGCCGCCGGGTTACTGCTATGGAACCTCAAGCCGGTGCTGCTGATGTTCGGCCAGACCGAAACCAACGTGCTGTCCGCCGGACAGTTCCTGCTGGTATTACCGTTTGCCCTGCCCGGTTATCTGAGCTTCATGGCCCTGCGCGGCTTCACCAGCGCCATCGGCCGGGCCACACCGGTCATGGTGATCAGCCTCTGCGGCACGGTAGCCAATTTCCTGCTCAATTACGCGCTCATCACCGGTATGTTCGGGCTGCCGAAACTGGGCCTGATGGGCATCGGCCTGGTCACGGCCATCGTTGCCAGCTGCATGGCCCTGGCGCTGGCCTGGCATATTCATCGGCATCCGGCCTACCGCGCGTATCCGCTACTTGAGGGGCTGTTCCGGCCGAATCACCAGTACCTCAAGGAGCTGTGGCGTCTGGGCCTGCCGATTGGCGGTACCTATGCCGTGGAAGTCGGGCTGTTCGCGTTCGCCGCGCTGTGCATGGGCACCATGGGCAGCACGCCGTTGGCAGCCCACCAGATTGCCCTGCAGATCGTATCAGTGGCGTTCATGGTTCCGGCAGGGATGTCGTACGCCATCACCATGCGCATCGGCCAGCACTACGGTGCTGGACAACTGCTGATGGCCCGACTGTCCGGACGGGTCGGCATTGGCTTCGGCGCTGCGGTGATGCTGGCCTTCGCCATGGTGTTCTGGCTATTGCCGAATCAGTTGATCGGTTTGTTCCTGGACCACAACGACCCGGCGTTCCGTCCGGTGATCGATCTGGCGGTGAGCCTGCTGGCCGTGGCAGCGTGGTTCGAACTGTTCGACGGTACGCAGACCATCGCCATGGGCTGCATCCGCGGGCTCAAGGACGCCAAGACCACGTTCCTGGTGGGCCTGGGTTGTTATTGGCTGATTGGTGCGCCGGCGGCCTGGTGGATGGCGTTCCACCTGAACTGGGGACCGACCGGCGTCTGGTGGGGACTGGCCCTGGGGCTGGCCTGCGCGGCGGTGAGCCTGACGCTGGCATTCGAAGGGAAGATGAAGCGGATGATCAGCAGTGGGTCGGGGTCGCAGAGTTTTGCGGCTATCCAGGTCGAATAGCACCCGTTGTGGGAGCGGGCTTGCTCGCGAATGCGGTGCATCAGTCAGGGATACTTTGATGGATACACCGCATTCGCGAGCAAGCCCGCTCCCACAGGGTATTGTGTCAGGCCGTGACTTCCGTCGACTTGTTGTCGAACGTCAGGTATTCCACCAACTCAGACAACGGCAACGGTTTGCTGATCAGGAAGCCCTGCACCTGATCGCAGCCGAAGCCACGCAACAGATCCAGTTGCTCACGGGTTTCCACACCCTCGGCCACCACCTCCAGGTTGAGATTGTGGGCCAGGTTGATCATCGCGTGCACCAGTTTGCGGTTCTCTTCGCGTTGCTCCATGCCACCGACAAAGCTCTTGTCGATCTTGAGCAGGGCGATGGGGAGGCTGTTGAGGTGCACGAACGAGGAAAAGCCGGTGCCGAAGTCGTCCAGGGAGAAGCGTACTCCCAGGCGGCCGAGGGCATCCATGGTCTGCTTGACCAGTTCGCTGCGGCGCATGACCGCGGTTTCGGTGAGTTCGAATTCCAGCCACTGGGCTTCGACGCCTCGCTCGGCGATCAGCCGGCTCAATGTCGGCAGCAACTGGCTGTCCTGGAACTGCCGGAACGACAGGTTGACCGCCATGTGCAACGGCGCCAGCCCGCGCTCGCGCAAAGCCTGCATATCCCGCAAAGCGCGGGAGATCACCCAGTAGCCCAGCGGGACGATCAGGCCGCTCTGCTCCGCCAGCGGCACGAACTCACTCGGTGGCAGCAGCCCGCGTTCGCCGTGACGCCAGCGCACCAGAGCTTCGAGACCCACGATGTGGCCGCCTTCGAGGTCCAGCCGGGGCTGGTAGTGAAGCTCCAGCTCGTCACGACGCAGTGCCCGGCGCAGTTCGCTTTCCAGGTCGGCGAGGCTGCGGGCGTTGCGGTTGATGCGCTCGTTGAAGACATGGAAGGTGCAGCCCTGGGTGCTCTTGGCCTGTTGCATGGCGATGTGGGCATGCCACATCAGCGGATCGGCACCCGCCTGGGCCCGGGCGTGGGCGATGCCCAGGCTGCAGCCGATCAGCAGACTTTCGCCGTCCACCCAGTAGGGTTCGGCCATGGCTTGGGTGATGCGCTCGGCCATCCATTCGGCCCGCCGAGGTGCCCGGCGGGTATCGATCAGCAAGGCGAACTCGTCGCTGCCCAGCCGCGCCAGTTGATCGCCGGCTTCAAGCGCTCCCTTGAGACGCGAAACCACCTGCAGGATCAAGCGATCGCCGGCCTGATGCCCGAGGGCGTCGTTGGCGTGACGGAAGTTGTCCAGGTCCAGGTGACCGAGCGCCAGGCCACGGCCTTCGCTTTCAGCCAGGCGCGCCGCCAGCAGGGTCTGGAACCCCTGGCGGTTCGCGATGCCGGTCAATGGATCCTGTTCGGCGAGACGCTGCAAGGTGCTTTCCAGTACGCCGCGCTCACGCACATGACGCAGGCAACGGCGCAGGGTCGCGGTATCGAGCAGGTCACGCACCAGCCAGTCGCTGGCGCCATCGGGTAGCGTCGCGGGCTCGTGTTCCAGCAGCAGGATAGTCGGCAGAGGACAACGGCCGGGAGCCGGTTGCAAGGCTGCGACCGTCAACAGCACCGCGTTGCGATTGTCTTCGAACAGGCTACAGAGCGACTCCCAGGTCGGGGCAATGATCAACACGACCGAGCCCGCCATGGGCGCCAGGCACTCGCGTAATATCGCTGACCACTCAGGCTCTTCGGCCAATAACAGCAAACGCAAGGGTTCGACAGGCGTGGACAAGCTGACTCCGTAGACTCTGCAAGAGGTATGCGCTGGGCATTATGACCTGCCGACCGACAATGACCAGTGCCAATAGTTCTCAAAAACAGGCTTCTGGCGATTTTTTTCCATTCCAGCCCGAACATCAGCGCCAATTCACCTCAAATCCCTGCAGCAGGCCAGCGAAACGGCCTGATGTCGGACAGAGCAGCACAATTCTCCAAGCCTGTTAAAATGCCGGCCCATTTTTCGCAAACGACTCCCTGACCCTGTCATGTCCCGACTCAACCCCCGGCAGCAAGAAGCCGTGAACTATGTCGGCGGCCCTCTTTTGGTGCTCGCCGGTGCAGGCTCCGGCAAGACCAGCGTGATCACCCGCAAGATCGCGCACCTGATTCAGAACTGTGGCATCCGTGCCCAGTACATCGTCGCCATGACTTTTACCAACAAGGCCGCCCGGGAAATGAAAGAACGGGTCGGCGGCCTGCTGCGCGCCGGCGAAGGCCGAGGTCTGACGGTCTGCACCTTTCACAACCTGGGCCTGAACATCATCCGCAAGGAACACGTGCGACTGGGTTACAAGCCGGGCTTTTCGATTTTCGACGAGACCGACGTCAAGGCCCTGATGACCGACATCATGCAGAAGGAGTACGCGGGCGACGACGGCGTCGACGAGATCAAGAACATGATCGGCGCCTGGAAGAACGACCTGGTGCTGCCTGCCGAAGCCCTGGAAAACGCCCGCAATCCCAAGGAACAGACAGCCGCCATCGTCTACACCCATTACCAGCGCACGCTCAAGGCGTTCAATGCGGTGGATTTCGACGACCTGATCCTGCTGCCGGTCAAGCTGTTCCAGGAACACGCCGACATCCTCGAAAAATGGCAGAACAAGGTCCGCTACCTGCTGGTGGACGAATACCAGGACACCAACGCCAGCCAGTACCTGCTGGTGAAACTGCTCATTGGCAAGCGCAACCAGTTCACCGTGGTGGGCGACGACGACCAGTCGATCTACGCCTGGCGTGGCGCGCGTCCGGAAAACCTGATGCTGCTCAAGGAAGACTATCCGTCGCTCAAAGTGGTGATGCTGGAGCAGAACTACCGCTCCACCAGCCGCATCCTTCGCTGCGCCAACGTACTGATTTCCAACAACCCCCACGAATTCGAAAAGCAGCTGTGGAGTGAAATGGGCCACGGTGACGAGATCCGCGTGATCCGCTGCCGCAACGAAGACGCCGAAGCCGAGCGCGTGGCTATGGAAATCCTCAGCCTGCACCTGCGCACCGACCGGCCGTATAGCGATTTTGCAATCCTCTACCGCGGCAACTACCAGGCCAAGCTGATCGAGTTGAAGTTGCAGCATCACCAGGTTCCCTATCGCCTGTCGGGGGGCAACAGCTTCTTCGGCCGTCAGGAAGTGAAGGACCTGATGGCCTATTTCCGCCTGATCGTGAACCCGGACGACGACAACGCCTTCCTGCGAGTGATCAACGTCCCGCGCCGGGAAATCGGCTCGACCACGCTGGAAAAACTCGGCAACTACGCCACCGAGCGCAAGATCTCGATGTACGCCGCCACCGACGAAATCGGCCTGGGCGAACACCTGGATAGCCGCTTCACCGACCGCCTGGTGCGCTTCAAGCGCTTCATGGACCGGGTCCGCGAGCAGTGCGCCGGGGAAGACCCGATCGCGGCACTGCGCAGCATGGTCATGGACATCGACTATGAGAACTGGCTGCGCACCAACAGCTCCAGCGACAAGGCCGCCGACTACCGCATGGGCAACGTCTGGTTCCTGATCGAAGCCTTGAAGAACACCCTGGAAAAAGACGAAGACGGCGAAATGACCGTCGAAGACGCCATCGGCAAGCTCGTGCTGCGGGACATGCTCGAGCGCCAACAGGAAGAGGAAGACGGTGCCGAAGGCGTGCAGATGATGACGCTGCACGCGTCCAAGGGCCTGGAATTCCCCTACGTGTTCATCATGGGCATGGAAGAAGAAATCCTGCCGCACCGCTCCAGCATCGAGGCCGACACCATCGAAGAGGAACGGCGCCTGGCCTACGTGGGCATCACCCGGGCCCGCCAGACACTGGCCTTCACCTTCGCCGCCAAGCGCAAGCAATACGGTGAAGTGATCGACTGCGCGCCGAGCCGCTTTCTCGATGAGCTGCCGCCGGACGACCTGGCCTGGGAAGGCAACGACGACACTCCGACCGAAGTAAAAGCCGTTCGCGGCAACAGCGCCTTGGCCGATATACGAGCGATGCTAAAGCGCTAGAATCGACTACTTTTCCCGCCTTCAGAGCCCTTGAGGCGTTATCAGAGGAGGCTTCATGGAAGCCCTGCACCAGAAAATCCGTGAGCAAGGCATCGTTCTTTCCGACCAGGTCCTGAAAGTCGACGCGTTCCTGAACCACCAGATCGACCCGCAACTGATGAAACAGATCGGCGATGAATTCGCCGCACTGTTCAAGGACTCGGGCATCACCAAGATCGTCACCATCGAAGCCTCGGGTATCGCCCCGGCCATCATGACCGGCCTGAACCTTGGCGTGCCGGTGATTTTCGCCCGCAAACAACAGTCCCTGACCCTGACGGAAAACCTGCTGTCGGCGACTGTGTATTCGTTCACCAAAAAGACCGAGAGCACCGTGGCCATCAGCCCTCGTCACCTGACCAGCAGCGACCGGGTGCTGATCATCGATGACTTCCTGGCCAACGGCAAAGCCTCCCAGGCGCTGATTTCCATCATCAAACAGGCCGGCGCCACCGTGGCCGGGTTGGGGATCGTGATCGAGAAGTCGTTCCAGGGTGGCCGCGCGGAACTGGATGCCCAGGGCTATCGTGTCGAGTCCCTGGCGCGGGTGAAATCCCTGGCCGGTGGGGTCGTAACCTTCATCGACTGACCGCATTTTCCTGTGGGAGCGGGCTTGCTCGCGAATGCGCCGTGTCAGACAAAGTCATTTCAACTGACACACCGCATTCGCGAGCAAGCCCGCTCCCACAATGAATGTGCTCGTCGTTACAGCGCAGTAGCCTTCAGCCCGGCGAGCAACAAGCGCTGGAACAGATCCTCCTTCAGCCCCTCCGTGCTCGCCAGTTGCATCCGCTCCAGATGCTCGGGGTACAACGAGGGCTCCGGGGCATCCAGCGCCGCCTTGCCCAACTCGAGCATTTCGGTGAGCTTGAACTTGCTCTTGAGCCAGTTCAGCGCCCGCAACAGGTCCCGCTCCACCCCGTCGAAATCAGCGCCCAGCGGATACTCCGGGAACAGATTCGGATGCCGCGCCTGGATCGCCTGCAAGCGCTCCGATGTGTTGTCGGCAAACCGTGGATCGAGGCGGAAATCCTTCGGTAGTTTTCCGGCATTCTGCGCCTGCTCGATCAGCCCCGGTTGGAAGCGTGAATCGCTGATGTTCAGCAACGCCTCGATCACCGCGGCATCGGTCTTGCCCCGCAGATCAGCGATGCCGTACTCAGTCACCACGATGTCCCTCAGGTGCCGGGGAATCGTGCAATGGCCATACTCCCAGACAATGTTCGAATTGATCTCGCCCCCGGACTCCCGCCAACTGCGCAGCAGCAAAATGGAACGCGCGCCTTCCAGCGCATGCCCCTGGGCGACGAAGTTGTACTGCCCGCCCACGCCGCTGAGCACCCGCCCGTCTTCCAGTTGATCGGCCACCCCGGCGCCCAGCAGGGTCATGGTGAACACGGTATTGATGAAGCGCGCATCGAGACGCTGTAAGCGCTTGAGACGCTCCTGGCCATACAACTCGTTGATGTAGCTGATGCGGGTCATGTTGAATTCGAGCCGGCGGCTCTGCGGCAACTCATGCAAGCGCTGGTAGAAACTGCGCGGGCCGAGAAAGAAGCCGCCATGGACGCAGACGCCGTCGGGCTGGGCCGCCTCGTCGAGCGTACCCGCATTGGCCTGCTCCTGGGTCGGCTCATCGGGGTAGACCTTGCGCCGGATGATCCCGGCCTCCGCCAGCACCAGCAAACCGCTGACGAACATCTCACTGCAACCGTACAACCCCTTGGCAAACGGCTCGACCCCACCCTCACGCTCGATCAGTTGTGCCCACTGGCTGAGGTTCAGGTCCGCCAGCAACGCCCGATACCCGGTGTTATCCGCCTGACGCGCCAGCAGCGCTGCTGTCAGCGCATCGCCCATGGAGCCAATGCCGATCTGCAGCGTGCCACCGTCACGCACCAGGCTGCTTGCGTGCAGGCCGATGAAATGGTCCTGGAACCCCACTGGCATGTTCGGCGTGGAGAACAGCGTGTGATTGTCCTTCTCGTCGATCAACAGATCGAAACCATCAATGCCGATTTCCGCATCCCCCGGCATGTAGGGCAGATCGCTATGGACCTGGCCAACCATGAGGATGGTTTCTCCCGCGGCGCGACGCTTTTCGATCATCGGCAGCAGGTCGAGGGTGATGTCGGGGTTGCAACTCAGGCTCAGGCGATCCGGGTGCTGCGGATCGCTCGCCACCAGTTGCGCGATCAGGTTCAAGCCGGCGGCGTTGATGTCCCGGGCAGCGTGGCTGTAGTTGCTGCTGACGTAGTTCTGCTGGGCCGATGCGCTGTGCAGCAGGCTGCCAGGTAGCATGAAGAACTGCTCGACCCGGATGTTGGGTGGCAGGCTGTCGCGCTGCAGGTCGGCCAGGTAATCGAGTTCCGGATAGTCACCGAAAACCCGTTCGATGAAGGGCTCGAGAAAACGCTTCTGCAAACCATCGCCCAGGTTCGGCCGGCCCAGGCTCAAAGCCGTGTAGAGGGTCAGTTGTCGTTCGGGCAGTTGGGCAATGCGCCGGTACAGCGCGTTAGCGAACAGATTGGGTTTGCCCAACCCCAAGGGCATGCCGAGGTGGATATGCGCCGGCAGGCGTTCCAGGACGTCATCCACCGCCTGCTCGATTGAACACAATTGCACCATCCTACCCTCCGAGCCATTCCGTGAATGTGGATTGGACCGAGCTTGCCGGGTCTTGGTTGCGATGAACAGCCCTGGATGATCGTTTTCCGAGGCGCAAAAAAGCCGCTCGTAAGCGGCTCTTTCAACGGATGTTGGCTTTATTTCAGGCCAGACATCTTCTGGATGGCGCCTTTGAGCTCTTCATCCGAGCAATCGGCGCAGGTTCCTTTAGGCGGCATGGAGTTGATACCGGAGATGGCTTTAGCCAGCAGACCGTCAACGCCGCCTTCTTTCTTGGCTCGTTCGCCCCAAGCTGCGCCGTCACCGATTTTCGGAGCGCCCAGCACGCCTGCAGTATGGCAAGCCCCGCAATGTTTAGCGATTACGTCATCCGGCGTCTTCTTGCCCCCACCGCCGGCCGCAACGGCCACTTCCATGCCCTTGCATTCTTCACCCTGAACACACACCTTCCCCACAGGCTCAAGACGCTCGGCAACGGCATCGCTGCTTGTTTTACTGATAGGTGGCTCAGCTGCGCGCTCACAGCCTAGAAGGACCAATACAATTGCTGGTACAGCCAGCATTTTCATAATTAGGTTCACGCGTACACCCTCAATGGTGGCTAGTCACGCCTGCGGCCACGGTTTGCAGGCGGGCGCAAGTATAGCGGTAAGCCTGTCACACTGAAACAACCCTAAAGTCACAAGGGTCTTGTTCGTTGTGACCGCCTTCCCCCTGGCCGCCGTTGCCCGTGCGGGCTTGGCGCCTCTTCCTTAGAAATTGGCCGGTGTGGCTGCGCTGATCAGCCGCGCCGGCACATCGAACGGATTACGGAAACGGTGTGGTTTGGTGCTTTCGAAATAGTAGCTGTCCCCGGCCTCCAGCACGAACGTTTCGGCGCCGACGACCAGCTCCAGACGGCCTTCCACCAGAATCCCGGTTTCCTCGCCCTCATGGGTAAGCATCTCGTCACCGGTATCGGCGCCAGGCGGGTAGATTTCATTCAGGAAGGCAATCGCCCGGCTCGGGTGTGCCCTGCCCACCAGCTTCATGGTCACGGCACCGTCGGAGATATCGATCAGTTCGTTGGCTTTGTAGACAATCTGGGTCGGCTTCTCCTGGAGGATTTCTTCGGAGAAAAACTCGACCATGGACATGGGGATGCCGCCAAGGACCTTGCGCAGCGAGCTGATCGAGGGGCTGACGCTGTTTTTCTCGATCATCGAAATGGTGCTGTTGGTGACGCCCGCACGCTTGGCGAGTTCACGCTGGGAAAGGCCTTTGAGTTTACGAATGGCTTGCAGTCGTTCACCGACGTCCAATGCTGGAACCTCCAGGGGATCAGGTTGTGTTGAAAGTGAGCGTTATCATGGCGACAGCGTTCAGTATTTACAACACTTTGACCCGAATCCTGCGCGGTGAAGCGACCTTCGGTTGATCCTGCGCTGCGTCAGCCCCCGAAATAGAGCCGTGGAACCCGCCGCAGGTTGCAGAAAATCTGATAGGGAATGGTGCCGGCAGCCTTCGCCACATCGCTGGCGAGCACATGCTTACCCCATAATTCCACGGTCGAACCAAGTCCGGCATGGGGGATATTCGTCAGGTCGACACACAGCATGTCCATCGACACACGTCCGACCAATTGGCTGCGCTGGCCGTCCACCAGCACCGGAGTGCCGCTCGGCGCCTGGCGCGGGTAGCCGTCGGCATAGCCCATGGCGACCACCCCGACCCGGGTCGTGTGCGTGGTCACGTAATGGGCGCCATACCCCACCGGCTCGCCGGCCGGCAGTTCGCGCACGCAAATGATCTTCGATTCCAGAGTCATCACCGGCTGCAGGCGCGAGGCGGTGGCGTTGGCTTCATCGAAAGGCGTCGCGCCATACAACATGATGCCCGGACGGACCCAGTCGCTTGGCATCTGCGGCCAGCCCAATACCGCCGGGGAGTTGCGCAGGCTGGTCTCGGCCGTCAATCCCTGGCAGGCGGCTTCAAACACTTCCAACTGCCGGGTGCTGGAGGGGTCGTGCAATTCATCGGCGCGAGCAAAGTGGCTCATCAGCACGACTTTCGCGACTTTGCCGCTGGCCAGTAGTCGACCATAGGCGGCCTGATAGTCCTGTGGATGCAGGCCAACCCGGTGCATTCCCGAATCCAGCTTGAGCCAGACCGTGATCGGCTTGCTCAGCGCCGCTTTTTCAATCGCTTCGAGCTGCCACAACGAATGCACGACGCACCAGAAATCGTGCTCGACAATCAACGACAGCTCATCGGCTTCGAAAAACCCTTCCAGCAACAACACCGGCGCACGAACTCCGCCGGCCCGCAGTTCCAGGGCCTCTTCGATGCAAGCCACCGCAAACCCGTCCGCGGTGTCCTGCAAAGCCTCGGCGCAACGTACCGCACCATGCCCGTAGGCATCGGCCTTGATCACTGCAAGGGCCTTGGCCCCCGTGACGTCGCGAGCCAGTTGGTAATTGTGGCGCAGAGCTTGAAGATCGATAAGGGCGCGGGCAGGACGCATGACGGCAGGCTTCTAGGCAGACATGAAAAAACCGGCGCCGGCTGATGGCGTGAACCACCAACAGCGCCGGGAGAGGGATCGTTTCGACAGCTTTAAGGCAGCGCGGCCACAACTGACAGCTCCACCAGGATTTCCGGCTCGCACAGCTTGGCTTCGACCGTGGCTCGGGCCGGTGCCACCCCATTGGGCAACCATTTGTCCCAGACAGCGTTCATGCCCGCAAAGTTGGCCTCGATGTCCTTCAAGTAGATCGTGACCGACAGCAACCGGCTCTTATCGGTCCCGGCCAGGTCCAGTAAACGCTCTATATTGGCCAGAGTCTCGCGGGTCTGCTGCTCGATACCGGCGCTCATGTCGTCGCCGACTTGCCCGGCCAGGTAAACGGTGCCGTTGTGCACGACCACTTGGCTCATGCGGTCATTGGTGAGCTGGCGCTGGATTGCCATGTTTTGCAGACTCCTGAAATTTGCTGCTGCCATAACGGGAAATATCGAGACCTTCGGCACTGATCTGCGGCTTTTTCTTCGCCATCAGGTCCGCCAGCAAGCGACCGGAGCCACAGGCCATGGTCCAGCCGAGGGTGCCGTGGCCGGTGTTCAGGAACAGATTCTTGAACGGGGTAGCGCCAACGATCGGCGTGCCATCCGGCGTGGTCGGACGCAAACCGGTCCAGAAACTGGCCTGGGCCAGATCGCCGCCCTGAGGATAAAGGTCGTTGACGATCATCTCCAGGGTTTCACGGCGACGAGGATTGAGCGACAGGTCAAAACCGGCGATTTCCGCCATACCGCCCACACGGATACGGTTATCGAAGCGGGTGATCGCGACCTTGTAGGTTTCGTCGAGAATGGTCGAAGTCGGCGCCATCGCCGGGTTGGTGATCGGCACGGTCAGGGAATAACCCTTGAGCGGATACACCGGAGCACGGATACCCAGGGGCTTGAGCAGTTGCGGCGAATAGCTGCCCAGGGCCAGGACATAGCGGTCGGCGGTTTCCAGTTTGCCATCGATCCAGACGCCATTGATGCGGTCACCGGCCTGGTCCAGGCGCTGGATATCCTGGCCGAAGCGGAACTCGACACCCAGCTTCACGGCCATTTCCGCCAAGCGCGTGGTAAACATCTGGCAGTCGCCGGTCTGGTCGTTGGGCAGACGCAAGGCGCCGGCCAGGATGTCGGTGACGTTCGCCAGGGCCGGCTCGACCCGTGCAATGCCTTCGCGGTCGAGCACTTCGAACGGCACACCGGACTCCTTCAGCACGGCGATGTCCTTGGCCGCGCCATCGAGCTGTGCCTGGGTGCGGAACAATTGTGTAGTTCCCAGGCTACGGCCTTCGTAGGCAATGCCGGTTTCGGCGCGCAGCTCGTCGAGGCAATCGCGGCTGTACTCGGACAGGCGCACCATGCGCTCCTTGTTGATGGCATAACGGCTGGCGGTGCAGTTGCGCAGCATCTGTGCCATCCACAGGTACTGGTCGATATCGGCGGTCGCCTTGATGGCCAGCGGTGCGTGGCGCTGCAACAGCCATTTGATGGCCTTGAGCGGCACGCCTGGCGCGGCCCAAGGCGAGGCATAGCCCGGCGACACCTGGCCGGCGTTGGCGAAACTGGTTTCCATGGCAGGCGCCGGCTGACGGTCGACTACCACCACTTCGAACCCGGCCCGCGCCAGGTAGTAAGCACTGACGGTACCGATGACGCCGCTACCCAAGACCAGAACACGCATGTTGTCGCCCTCATCGCGGGAGAACCGCTGACGTTTGTTGTACAGAACCGTAATGAGCGCAGTGTAAAAAAGAATAGGCAGTGCTTTTCACTATATAAATGCCTATATTTGGCGAGAATTCTCGGCAAAAACCCTTTTCACGGAGGCGCATCCCCTGTGCGTACCAATACCCAGACCAAGCGCGAGCTGGACAAAATCGACCGCAACATCCTGCGTATCCTCCAGGCGGACGGTCGGATCTCCTTCACCGAGCTGGGAGAAAAGGTCGGTCTCTCCACAACGCCCTGCACCGAGCGGGTACGGCGCCTGGAGCGCGAAGGGATCATCATGGGCTACAACGCCCGGCTCAACCCGCAGCACCTGAAGGGCAGCCTGCTGGTGTTCGTCGAGATCAGCCTCGATTACAAATCCGGCGACACCTTTGAAGAGTTCCGACGTGCCGTGCTGAAACTGCCTCATGTGTTGGAATGCCATCTGGTGTCGGGGGATTTCGACTACCTGGTGAAGGCGCGGATTTCCGAGATGGCCTCGTACCGCAAACTGCTGGGCGACATCCTGCTCAAACTGCCCCATGTGCGGGAGTCCAAGAGCTATATCGTGATGGAAGAGGTTAAAGAGAGCCTGAACCTGCCGATCCCCGATTGAGTCCAGCACTAGAAGGCGCGCGTCCGGGACCGCTTTCGCGAGCAAGCCCGCTCCCACAATGGTCTTGCGGCGAACCCATTTCTTGGGAACGGTAGAGATTCCATGTGGGAGCGGGCTTGCTCGCGAAAGCCGCGACGCGGTCTCCCGATGATCAGACCAACACCTGCCGATTGGCAGCCATGTAATCATGGATCTGCTTCTCGACCCGGGGATGGATCAGCTCCACCGGCCGCCGCCCATTGGGGCACGGCAGCGTCGCCGTGGTACCGAACAACCGGCAGATCAGCGGCCGCTCGTCATACACGGTGCAACCGTTCGGCCCCAGGTGCACGCAATCGAGTGCTTCCAGGGCGGCGTCCTGTTCGGCGCGGGTCTTGCGCGGCAGGCGGGCCATTTCCTCGGGTGAGGTGGTCACCGGCCCGCAGCAGTCGTGGCAACCGGGCACGCACTCGAATGAAGGAATCTGCTGGCGCAGCGTGCGGACTTTTTGACTGTTGCAACTCATCGAGGCGGTTACCTGATCGGGACTGGTCCGGATTCTGCCCTAAAAGCCGTGTACCAGACAGCGCCAGCCGACCACTGTTGCCGACGGAGGAATCCGCGGCTTATGCTCCGTAAAATTTCTCAAACACAATAATCAGGATTACGCACATGAACGCCCGTGTTCAGCAACCGGTCCCGAGCCACGCGCACGCCGCTTCTTACTACGCCGCCAGCAGCCTGCCGCAACCGGACCATCCGTTGCTGCAAGGCGAGCTGTTGGCGGATGTCTGCGTGGTCGGTGGCGGGTTCTCGGGGCTGAACACGGCCATCGAACTGGCCGAGCGCGGCATGAGCGTCGTGTTGCTGGAAGCACACAAGATCGGCTGGGGGGCCAGTGGGCGTAACGGCGGCCAGTTGATCCGCGGTGTCGGCCATGGCCTGGATCAGTTCGCTCCGGTGATCGGTACCGAGGGCGTCCGCCAGATGAAACTCATGGGCCTTGAGGCAGTGGAAATCGTCCGGCAGCGCGTCGAGCGTTTTCAGATCGCTTGCGCTCTCACCTGGGGGTACTGCGACCTCGCCAACAAACCCGCCGACCTGGAAGGCTTCGCCGAGGACGCCGAGGAACTGCGCAGCCTGGGCTATCGTCACCCGACCCGGCTGCTGCAAGCCCATGAGATGCACAGCGTGGTCGGCTCGGACCGCTATGTCGGTGGCCTGATCGACATGGGCTCCGGGCATTTGCACCCGCTGAACCTGGCCTTGGGCGAAGCCGACGCCGCGCAGCGGCTGGGGGTCAGGTTGTTCGAGCAATCGGCGGTGACCCGGATCGATTACGGCCCTGAAGTGCAGGTGCATACCGAGCATGGCTCGGTTCGCGCCAAGACCCTGGTGCTCGGTTGCAATGCCTACCTCAACGGCCTCAACAAGGAATTGAGCGGCAAGGTACTGCCCGCTGGCAGCTACATCATCGCCACTGAGCCTTTGAGCCAGGCTCAGGCCCAGGCGTTGTTGCCACAGAACATGGCGGTCTGTGACCAGAGGGTGGCGCTGGATTACTACCGGCTTTCGGCGGATCGCCGCTTGCTGTTCGGCGGCGCCTGCCATTATTCGGGCCGCGACCCGCAGGACATTGCCGCTTATATGCGTCCGAAAATGCTCAAGGTCTTCCCGCAGTTGGCACACGTGAAGATCGACTATCAATGGGGCGGGATGATCGGCATCGGCGCCAACCGCCTACCGCAGATCGGCCGACTCAAAGACCAGCCCAACGTGTACTTCGCCCAAGCCTATTCCGGCCATGGCGTGAACGCCACGCACCTGGCCGGCAAGCTGCTGGCCGAAGCCATCAGTGGACAGCAAGGCGGCGGGTTCGATCTGTTCGCCCAGGTCCCGCACATCACCTTCCCCGGCGGCAAGCACCTGCGCTCACCGCTGCTGGCGTTGGGGATGTTATGGCACAGGTTGAAAGAGTTGGTTTGATCCAATGACACATAGGTGAGCCTAATGTTGTTTTTGTGGCGAGGGGATTTATCCCCTCGCCACGGATCAGCTACGCCAGAAAGGCTTTAAGCCCTCCTCCCGCGCCTGCTGCCGACTCATCCCGATATCACGCAACTGTTCGGGTGTCAGCTCGAGCAAGACTCGGCGTGTATGCAGGCGATGCCAGAACAAGTCCCAGCGGCTCAGGCAGGCTGGGGCAGTTCGAAAGCTTGCGCCGCGAAGTCCCTTTTCCTGTCCTGCCTCCAGTTCCTGACTGTGTAGCGTCAGCCGCACATCGCTCAAGCCGTTCATTTTCGTCGCTCCTGTTTACTTGGGTAGCCAGAGGTTTCATGATGCGCGGACGGCCAGAATCGATACAGATTCAACATCTGTATTTTATTTGCATACAGATAAGGCCTTTTTGCCACTGAATGCTGTTTTTACCGGCCAACTGTATTGGTTACCTGTTGCCCACCTATCGAGAGCGCGCCATGACCCTCTACGTGAACCTCGCCGAATTGCTTGGCACCCGCATCGAACAGGGTTTCTATCGCCCCGGCGACCGGCTGCCGTCGGTGCGGGCTTTGAGTACGGAACATGGCGTCAGCCTGAGTACGGTGCAGCAGGCCTATCGCGTGCTGGAGGACAACGGACTGGCAATGCCGAAACCCAAGTCCGGCTATTTCGTCCCGATCAGCCGCGAACTGCCGGACTTGCCAGCGATAGGCCGTCCGGCCCAGCGTCCCGTGGACATTTCACAGTGGGACCAGGTGCTGGAACTGATTCGCGCCGTGCCACGCAAAGAAGTGGTGCAACTGGGGCGCGGCATGCCGGACATCCATTCGCCGACCATGAAGCCGCTGCTGCGCAGCCTGGCGCAGATCAGCCGTCGGCAAGACATGCCCGGCCTGTATTACGACAACATCTACGGCAACCTTGCGTTACGCGAACAGATTGCCCGCCTGTTGCTGGATTCAGGCTGTCAGTTGGGGGCCAACGACCTGATTGTCACCACCGGCTGCCACGAAGCGCTGTCGATCAGCATTCGCGCCACCTGCGAACCAGGCGATATCGTCGCGGTGGATTCGCCCAGCTTCCACGGCGCCATGCAAACCCTCAAGGGCCTGGGCATGAAGGCCATGGAGATCCCCACCGACCCGCTTACCGGCATCAGCCTGGAGGCATTGGAACTGGCGCTGGAGCAATGGCCGATCAAGGCCATACAGTTGACGCCCAGCTGTAACAACCCGCTGGGCTACATCATGCCGGAAGCGAACAAACGCGCGTTGTTGACCCTGGCGCAGCGCTTCGACGTGGCGATCATCGAAGACGATGTGTATGGGGATCTGGCCTACACCTACCCACGGCCCCGCACGATCAAGTCCTTCGACGAGGATGGCCGCGTCCTGCTTTGCAGCTCCTTTTCCAAGACCCTGGCGCCGGGTCTGCGAGTGGGCTGGGTCGCACCCGGGCGATATCTGGAACGGGTGCTGCACATGAAATACATCAGCACCGGCTCCACCGCGCCGCAGCCGCAGATCGCTATCGCCGAGTTTCTCAAGAACGGGCATTTCGAACCTCATTTGCGCCGGATGCGCACGCAATACCAGCGTAATCGCGACGTGATGATCGACTGGGTCAGCCGCTACTTTCCATCAGGCACCCGCGCCAGTCGTCCCCGGGGCAGCTTCATGCTGTGGGTCGAATTGCCCGAAGGTTTCGATACCCTGAAGCTCAACCGGGTCTTGCATGACAAAGGTGTGCAGGTTGCGGTCGGCAGCATTTTTTCGGCATCGGGCAAGTACCGCAATTGCCTGCGAATGAACTACGCTGCCAAGCCAACGGCACAGATCGAGGAGGCTGTGCGCAAGGTAGGGACCGCCGCCATCGCGCTGTTGAACGAAACCCAAGGCGACGGCGTCTGAATTCTACTCAGGGAAGCAGCACCCGACAGTCAATCAACGCCAACAAGCGGAACGATCCTACGTGAGATCCAAACCGATCCTGCCTACGCTACTGCTTGTCGCCTCCCTGTCGGGAGGCTGTGCCAGCGTTGATATCACCCGCGAGCCCTCCCAGGCACTGCCTGCCTCCGAATCTTCATTCGGACGCTCCGTCCAGACCCAGGCCGCACCCCACGAAGGACGCTCGGGGTTTCGTCTGCTCTCCAACAGCACCGATGCCTTTACCGCCCGGGCCGAGCTGATTCGCAACGCGCAAAGCAGCCTCGACCTGCAGTACTACATCGTTCACGACGGCATCAGCACCCGGATGCTGGTGGACGAGGTGCTCAAGGCCGCCGACCGGGGCGTGCGTGTGCGGATCCTGCTGGACGACACCACCAGCGATGGCCAGGAGCAAATCATTTCGACCCTCGGCGCTCACCCGCGGATCCAGATCCGCCTGTTCAACCCGTTGCACCTGGGGCGCGCCACCGGCGTGACCCGCAGCCTCGGCCGTTTGTTCAACCTTTCGCTGCAACATCGGCGGATGCACAACAAGCTTTGGCTGGCGGACAACAGCATGGCCATCGTCGGCGGGCGCAACCTGGGGGATGAATACTTCGATGCCGAGCCTCACCTGAACTTCACGGATATCGACCTGCTCGGCGTCGGTCCGGTGGCTGAACAGTTGGGGCACAGTTTCGATCAGTACTGGAACAGCGCCCTGAGCAAGCCCATCGAACAATTCCTGTCCCATCGGCCCACCGCCAAGGACCTGGCCAACAGCCGCCTGCGCCTGCAAGAGTCCCTGGAACAGACGCAAAAGGAGAATCACGCGCTGTACCAGCAGTTGGCCGCCTACCGGACCCAGCCGCGGCTGGATATCTGGCGCAACGAGTTGGTCTGGGCCTGGAACCAGGCGCTGTGGGATGCGCCCAGCAAAGTCCTGGCCAAGGACGAGCCCGATCCGCACCTGCTGTTGACCACGCAACTGAGCCCTGAACTGGCGGGGGTCAGCAAGGAACTGATCATGATCTCGGCTTATTTCGTGCCGGGACAGCCTGGGTTGGTGTACCTGACCAGCCGCGCCGATGCCGGCGTGTCGGTCAGCCTGCTGACCAACTCCCTGGAGGCCACCGACGTGCCGGCGGTGCACGGCGGTTACGCGCCCTATCGCAAGGCGCTGCTGCAGCATGGCGTGCGGCTGTTCGAGTTGCGGCGCCAACCCGGGGATACGGGTGGCAGCAGCCCTCACCTGTTCTACAGCAAGTCCTACGGCGAATCGGACTCGAGCCTGCACAGCAAGGCGATCATTTTTGACCAGCAGAAATCATTCATCGGCTCATTCAATTTCGACCCACGCTCAGTGCTGTGGAACACCGAGGTTGGCGTGTTGGTGGACAGCCCTGAACTCGCCGGCCAGGTCCGTGACCTGGCCTTGCAGGGCATGGCACCGGCCCTGAGTTACCAGGCGCGACTGAAAGATGGAAAACTCGTCTGGACCACCGAAGACAACGGCAAACTCCACGACCTGGATCGTGAACCCGGTAGCTGGTGGCGCCGGTTCAATGCCTGGTTTGCGACAACGGTGGGGTTGGAGCGGATGCTGTAGGCGCTCCCCCTCGCCACAAAAAGCTCCCTCGCCCCAGGGTTTTCAGGCGGGTTGCGTAGCCCCGAACGCCCCCTGACGCAACAACAGAATCACCAGACCGAACGCCCCCGCCGCCATGAACAACGGCAACGCATGTCCGCTGATCCATTGGCTGCCCGCTCCCGCCACCAAAGGGCCTACCAGGCAACCGATCCCCCATAGCTGGGCAATATGGGCATTGGCTCGCACCAGCGCATCGTCGCGGTAACGCTCACCGATCAGGATCAACGACAAGGTGAACAAACCACCCGCGCTGGCACCGAACAGCACCCACAGCGGCCAGATCAGTAAGGTATCGATCAACAACGGCACCGCCAGGCTGGATAAGGTCAGCGCCACCGCGCAGCCCGTGAGCAAGGCTCGCCGAGACACATGATCGGCCAAGGCGCCAATGGGCAGTTGCAACAATGCATCACCGACCACCACGGTGCTGACCATTGCCAGCGCGACATCGGCACTGAACCCCTGGCGCAGGCAATACACCGGCAGCAACGTCAGGATCATCGCCTCGAAAGCCGCGAATAACGACACCGCCCATGCGATCGCCGGCAGCCCCCGGCAAAAAGCCCACAAATCGCCAAAAGTGACGCTACCGGCTTCACTGGAGGGCGCACCGCTGCGACCGAGCAACAGCAACGGTGCCACCAGCAGCAGGCCGACGCCCACCCAGAATCCGTAGTCGTGCACGGTACCCAGCGCGCCGAGCAACAGCGGACCGGACAGCTGGCTGAGGGCATAACTGGCGCCATACAGCGCCACCAGCCGGCCACGCCATTGTTCAACCACCAGTTGATTGATCCAGCTCTCACCGAGAATGAACACCAGGGTCAGGACCACCCCGATCACCAGCCGCAGCACCAGCCAGACCAGGTAACTGGGCAACAACGCCAGCAATCCGATGGACACCGCTCCGCCCCACAGGCACAGGCGCATCAGGTTTGCCGTCCCAAACCGCGCCGCCAGACGACTCGATACCTTGGCCCCGAGCAACACCCCAACGGCGGGCATGGCCGCCATCACGCCAATGGCGAACGAACCATAACCCCAGCCCTCCAGGCGCAGCGACACCAGCGGCATGCTGACCCCCAGGGCAAGGCCGACGCTCAGGACAGAGGCCAACACGGCGAAATAAGTCGCCCAACGCATTTCCATGCTCCTGTGGGTATTTACATTTCAAGTCCTACGCAAAGCAAATGTGGGAGCGGGCTTGCTCGCGAAGGCTGGGTCAGTCAACTCAGTCGTTGAATGTGAAACCGCTTTCGCGAGCAAGCCCGCTCCCACAAGAGAGATCAGCGTTGCGCTGTTACAGCTTGATCCAGGTCGACTTCAGCTCGGTGTATTTGTCGAAGGCGTGCAGCGACTTGTCGCGACCGTTACCCGACTGCTTGAAGCCACCGAATGGCGCGGTCATGTCGCCGCCATCGTACTGGTTCACCCACACGCTGCCGGCGCGCAAGGCCTTGGCGGTCAGGTGGGCCTTGGAGATGTCCCGGGTCCATACCGCCGCCGCCAGGCCATAAGGCGTGTCGTTGGCAATCTGGATGGCCTCCTCGGCCGTATCGAAAGCGATCACTGACAACACCGGACCAAAAATCTCCTCCTGGGCAATTTTCATGGCGTTGCTGACGCCGTCGAAAATCGTCGGCTCGACATAGGTGCCACCGGTTTCCTCAAGGATCCGCTTGCCACCGGCCACGAGCTTGGCGCCGTCGCTGTGCCCGGCTTCGATGTAGGACAACACGGTATTCATCTGCTGGGTATCGACCAGGGCACCGACATTCGTCGCCGGGTCCAGCGGGTTGCCCGGTTTCCAGCCCTTGAGGGCCTCGATCACCAACGGCAGGAAGGTGTCCTTGATGGAGCGTTCCACCAACAGTCGCGAGCCGGCGGTGCAGACTTCGCCCTGGTTGAATGCAATGGCGCTGGCTGCGGCTTCAGCGGCGGCCTGCAGGTCCGGAGCGTCGGCGAACACGATATTCGGGCTCTTGCCGCCGGCCTCCAACCAGATGCGCTTCATGTTGGATTCGCCGGAGTAGATCATCAGTTGCTTGGCGATCTTGGTGGAACCGGTGAACACCAGCGTGTCGACATCCATGTGCAGGGCCAGAGCCTTGCCGACCGTATGGCCATAGCCTGGCAGCACGTTGAGCACGCCTTTCGGAATCCCGGCTTCGACGGCCAGTGCGGCAATGCGGATGGCAGTCAGCGGGGATTTTTCCGACGGCTTGAGGACTACAGAGTTACCGGTGGACAAGGCCGGACCGAGCTTCCAGCAGGCCATCAACAGCGGAAAGTTCCACGGCACGATAGCGCCCACCACACCGACGGGCTCGCGGGTAACCAAGCCCAACTGGTCGTGGGGGGTCGACGCCACTTCGTCGTAGAGCTTGTCGATGGCTTCCCCGCTCCAGCCCAACGCCTGTGCCGCACCGGGCACATCGATGTTCAGGGAATCGCTGATCGGCTTGCCCATGTCCAGAGTTTCGAGCAAGGCCAGCTCTTCGACGTGCTGCTTGAGCAGGCTGGCGAAACGAATCATGGTGGCTTTGCGTTTGCTCGGCGCCAGGCGTGACCAGACACCGGAATTGAAGACCGCACGCGCGTTTTCGACCGCACGCTGGGCGTCGGCAGCATCACAGCTGGCGACCTTGCCCAGCAAACGGCCATCGACCGGACTGAGGCAATCGAAGGTTTCGCCGGACACCGCATCGGTGTATTCGCCGCTGATGAACGCGCGGCCTTCGATGGTCAAATCGCGGGCGCGTTGTTCCCAGTCGGCACGAGTCAGGGTGGTCATGCGAGTGTCCTCCTCTTATTGGGTGTGAGCGTTACAAGGGATGCAACACTCAGGAATTCTGCCCGGCCAGCCTGTTCAGGCGCACATTTTCGGCATAGGGCACCCGCCACCCTAAACCAGCCGCCCCTCAAGTTTCAATATATTTGACACAAGAGCGGTAAACAGCCTTGCGATGTTCGTTTTAATAAACATAGACTCGAACCTTCCAAGCAATCACCGGGGATTACGGAAATGAGCATCGAGGACATCGTCGACTTCAGCCAAGCCAGCACCGTCGCCGATCGCTATCGCCCGGACCCGGCAAAGGTTCTCAAGGGCGATCCCGAACAAGCTGTGTTCAACCACTACAACAGTCCCTGCGGGCAAATGAATGCCGGGGTCTGGGAAGGCGCGGTCGGCCAGTGGATGGTCAACTACACCGAGCATGAATATTGCGAAATCGTCCAGGGGGTGTCCGTGCTGCGGGACAACGACGGCAATGCCAAGACATTGCGCGCAGGCGACCGCTTTGTGATTCCAGCGGGCTTCAAGGGCACCTGGGAAGTGCTGGAGCCGTGCCGCAAGATTTATGTGGTGTTTGAGCAGAAGGCTTGAGTTTTCGTTGGCCGGACTGACCCCATCGCGAGCAGGCTCGCCCCCACAGGGATTGGATCAGGGCTGGAAGCCAGCAACAAAAAAGGCCCGTATCTCACGATACGGGCCTTTTTTGTAAAGAGGGAAAAATCAATTACTTGATTTTGCCTTCCTTGTAGATCACGTGCTTGCGAACAACCGGATCATATTTCTTGATCTCGATTTTGTCCGGGGTAGTACGCTTGTTCTTGTCGGTAGTGTAGAAGTGACCAGTACCGGCGCTCGAGATCAAACGAATCAATTCACGCATGATTAGCTCCCTTAAACCTTGCCATCGCGGCGAAGTTCGGCCAGCACGACATCAATGCCGCGCTTGTCGATGATACGCATGCCTTTGGCAGATACGCGCAGACGTACAAAACGTTTCTCGGACTCAACCCAGAAGCGGTGATGCTGCAGGTTCGGCAGGAAACGACGACGGGTTTTGTTGTTTGCGTGGGAAATGTTATTCCCAGTCACCGGACCCTTACCGGTAACTTGACAGACTCTAGACATGCCTCAGCCCTCTAAAACCACATGCCCAACCCGGCATGGGTTGGCCGCTTAATCTCTCAGTCATTTGGCGCCAGGCGCCGCGTTTCTTTAAGGGTCTTACCGGCTACACCTACAGTGAAGGAACCGGGCCCCTAGAAAAGAGCGCTGCTTTATACCAGAAAGACCTCGGTGCAACAACATCCCGTGTGATTTGTCTTAACCTGGAAACCTCGGGCAACCGTGCCGAACGGCTGCGGCAAGGGCTGGCGATGGCTGTGACCGCTCGTCGCGGCATCCGGTTTTTTTCAATGTCGACAGGTTCTAACGCCTCAATGCGCTGGCGCAGGGTGCCGGAAAAAGCAAAAAGGGGATAGTCATTTGGCAACGAGCCCACTAGGGTAGGCCTTTTCCAGACTGCACTCGCAGATGGGCCTTCGACCTGACAAGGAAACCCGATCATGCGCCTCGCTGCCCTCTCACTGTTGCTCGCCCCTCTGCTGATCAGCCCATTGGCCCAGGCCGCCGCCCTGAGCGTCTGCACCGAGGCCAGTCCGGAGGGATTCGATGTCGTCCAATACAATTCGCTGACGACCACCAATGCTTCTGCCGATGTCCTGATGAACCGACTGGTGGATTTCGACACCGCCAGCGGCAAGGTAGTCCCCAGCCTGGCCGAGCGCTGGGACGTCTCGACCGATGGGCTGACCTACGTGTTCAACCTGCGTCCAAAGGTCAGGTTTCACCAGACCGAATATTTCACGCCCCATCGTGACCTGAGCGCCGAAGACGTGAAGTTCAGCTTCGAACGCATGCTGGACCCCGCCAATCCCTGGCATAAAGTCGCCCAGAGCGGCTTCCCGCACGCCCAGTCCATGCAGCTGCCGGCGCTGATCAAGAAAATCGACGCCCTGGACCCACTGACCGTGCGCTTTACCCTCGATCATGCGGACTCCACGTTCCTGGCCACGCTGAGCATGGGCTTCGCCTCGATCTATTCGGCTGAATACGCCGATCAATTGATGAAGGCCGGCACACCGGAAAAACTCAACAACCAGCCCATCGGCACCGGCCCGTTCATCTTCAGCCGGTTCCAGAAGGACGCCTCGATTCGCTACAAGGCCAACAACGATTACTTCGCCGGCAAACCCCAGGTCGACCCGCTGATCTTTGCCATTACGCCGGATGCAAACGTGCGCCTGCAGAAACTGCGGCGCAACGAATGCCAGATCGCCCTCTCGCCCAAGCCTTTGGACGTGCAGGCCGCCCGGCAGGAAGCGACCCTGAAGGTGGAACAGACCGATGCCTTCATGACCGCTTTCGTGGCGATCAACAGCCAGCATCCTCCCCTGGACAAGCCAGAGGTACGCCAGGCCATCAACCTTGCCTTCGACAAAGCCAGCTACCTCAAGACCGTCTTCGAAGGCACCGCCGAAGCGGCCAACGGCCCCTACCCGCCAAACACCTGGAGCTACGCCAGGAACCTGCCCGGCTATGCCCATGACCCGGCCAAGGCCCGTGAGCTGCTGGCCAAGGCCGGCTTGAAGGAAGGGTTCCAGACCACGATCTGGACCCGTCCTTCCGGCAGCCTGCTGAACCCCAACCCCAGCCTCGGCGCGCAGTTGCTGCAATCTGACCTGGCAGAAGTCGGCATCCAGGCCGAGATCCGGGTGATCGAATGGGGCGAGCTGATCCGTCGCGCCAAGGCCGGCGAGCATGACCTGCTGTTCATGGGCTGGGCCGGCGACAACGGCGACCCGGACAACTTCCTGACGCCGCAGTTTTCCTGCGCGGCGGTCAAGTCCGGGACCAACTTCGCCCGTTATTGCAACCAGGACCTGGACAAGCTGATCAGCGCCGGCAAGACCACCGGTGAACAGGGCGTGCGCACCAAGCTCTATGAACAGGCCCAGGCACAGATCCAGCAGCAGGCCCTGTGGCTACCACTGGCCCACCCGACCGCGTTCGCCCTGGTTCGCAAGGACCTGCAGGGTTATGCCGTCAGCCCGTTCGGGCGCCAGGATTATTCGAAGGTCAGCCTCAAGCCGTAAGCTGCAAGCTGCAAGCTGCAAGCTGCAAGCTCAAGAGCAGATCACACCCCGCTCTGAACTTGCAGCTTGAAGCTGAAAGCTTGCCGCTGCTTCACATCCACCCATACTCCGCCATCGACAGCGGCTCCCCATCACCGACGATGAAGTGATCGAGCACCCGCACATCAATCAGCTCCAGCGCTTCTTGAAGTCGCTCGGTGAGCACCCGATCAGCCTGGCTGGGCTCGGTGTTGCCGGAAGGATGGTTGTGGCACAGGATCAGCGCGGCGGCATTGTGGGCCAGGGCGCGTTTGACCACCTGCCGGGGATAGACGCTGGCGCTGTCGATGGAACCGCGAAACAGCGCTTCGTAGGCCAGCACCCGGTGCCGGGAGTCGAGGAACAGGCAGCCGAACACCTCATGGGGTTCGTGCCGCAACATGGCCTTGAGATAATCACGCACCACCAGCGGGCTCTCCAGCACCGACTCTCGCCGCAAGTCCTCGGCCAAATGTCGACGCCCCATTTCCAGGACCGCTTGCAACTGGGCAAATTTCGCCGGGCCCAGCCCCAGTTGCGCGCTGAAGGTGCGCATGTCGGCTTCCAGCAGAACCCGCAGGCAACCGAATTGATGCAGCAGGTGTCGAGCCAGGTCCACCGCGCTTTTCCCGGACACACCGGTGCGCAGGAAGATCGCCAGCAGTTCGGCATCCGAAAGGCTCGCCGAACCCAATTCCAATAACTTCTCCCGCGGACGCTCCGCCGCCGGCCAATCACGAATACTCATAGGACCTCCTGGTCAGTGGCGCGCCGCTGTTCCATAGCGGTCGCTGTGATATCGTAGCCCATCTTTTTTGCAGGCGATTTGCACCCTGGCAGGCTGCTGTCGAGAAGTTCGTCCTGTATTGACCACTGAAATCCAAAGGCAGGCTTATGCAGCGGCTGTATCGGAAACGCATCGTTCTGGGCGTCGGCGGCGGCATTGCCGCCTACAAGAGCGCCGAGCTGGTTCGCAGGCTGATCGACCAGGGCGCGGAAGTGCGCGTCGTCATGACCCGTGGCGGCAGTGAGTTCATCACCCCCCTGACCATGCAGGCCCTGTCCGGGCACCCGGTCCACCTGGATCTGCTCGACCCGGCGGCCGAAGCCGCCATGGGTCATATCGAACTGGCCAAGTGGGCCGACCTGGTGCTGATCGCCCCGGCCACCGCCGACCTCATTGCCCGCCTGGCCCAAGGCATCGCCAATGATCTGCTGACCACCCTGGTACTCGCCACCGACGCCGTGGTCGCCGTCGCACCGGCCATGAACCAGGCCATGTGGCGCGATCCGGCCACCCAGGCCAACCTGCAACTGCTCGAAAGCCGCGACCTGAAAGTCTTTGGCCCGGCCTCCGGCAGCCAGGCCTGCGGCGATGTCGGTATGGGCCGCATGCTCGAAGCCACCGACCTGGCCCAATGTGCCGCCGACTGCTTCCAGCGCCACGCCCTGACCGGCAAGCACGTGCTGATTACCGCCGGACCGACCCAGGAAAACATCGACCCGGTGCGCTACATCACCAACCACAGTTCCGGAAAAATGGGCTTCGCCCTGGCCGAGGCCGCGGTGGAAGCCGGCGCCCGGGTGACACTGATCACCGGCCCCGTGCACCTGCCGACGCCGGATCGGGTGACCCGCATCGACGTAGTCAGCGCCCGGGACATGCTCGCAGCCTGCGAAGCGGCCATCCCCTGCGACCTGTTCATCGCCTCGGCCGCGGTAGCGGACTACCGCCCTGAGGTCATTGCCCCGCAAAAATTGAAGAAAGACCCTACGAGCGGCGACGGCCTGTTATTACAAATGGTCCGCAACCCGGATATTCTTGCCACCATCGCCACCCGTCCCGACCGCCCTTTCAGTGTCGGCTTCGCCGCCGAAACCGAAAACCTGCTCGATTACGCCGCGCGCAAGCTCAAGGACAAGAATCTGGACTTGATCGTCGCCAACGACGTCGCCAACCCGAGCATCGGCTTCAACAGCGAAGAAAACGCCTGCAGCGTGATCGACCGCCAGTTGCACGCCACCCTTTTCGCCCAGACCAGCAAAGGCAAGATCGCCCGCCAGCTGATCACTTTCATCGCCGAACGGCTGAACCAGGTTTAATTGACATGCACGCGCTACAAGCCAAGATCCTCGACCCTCGCATCGGCAGCGAATTCCCGCTGCCGCAATACGCCACACCGGGCTCCGCCGGCCTCGACCTGCGGGCGATGCTCAAACAGGACACCGTCCTGGAGCCGGGCCAGACCTTGCTGATTCCCACCGGCCTGTCGGTGTACATCGCTGATCCGGGCCTGGCCGCACTGATCCTGCCACGCTCGGGCCTGGGTCATAAGCACGGCATCGTGCTGGGCAACCTGGTGGGGCTGATCGACTCCGACTATCAGGGCGAACTGATGGTGTCATGCTGGAACCGTGGCCATACGACATTCAACATCGCCGTGGGCGAGCGCATTGCCCAGCTAGTGCTGGTACCGGTGGTCCAGGCCCACTTCGAACTGGTCGAAGAATTCGACGAGAGCCAGCGCGGCGCAGGCGGTTTCGGACATTCCGGCAGCCACTGACCGGTGGGACAGGCCGGGCGCACTGCCCGGCCGGTTTATTAAGCTACTGTTTCAGGGCAAAAAATGCGCAATGGCTTTCTGCTAGGTTTCCCATCCGGAATCAAGGTATTAGGCGAGCGAGGCCAGGGTAACGCTGTCTCATGGCATTTTCCCACCACGAACTCTCTGTCAAAAACGCCGTCATACCCTTCAGCTTGAGCCTGCCGGCGCTGACCGCCGGCCTGTCCAGTCACCTTCTGAATAGAGCGTCCCGCCCATGAACACCCCAGCCGCAATCGCACCGATCTTTCCTGACAGCATCTTCCGCGCCTACGACATCCGTGGCGTCGTGCCGGAAACCCTGACTGGCGAAACCGCCTACTGGATCGGCCGCGCCATTGGCTCCCAGAGCCTGGCCCAGGGCGAACCGAACGTGTGCGTCGGCCGCGATGGCCGCTTGTCCGGCCCCGAGCTGGTCGAGCAGTTGATCAAGGGCGTTGCCGACAGCGGCTGCCATGTCAGCGACGTTGGCCTGGTACCGACCCCGGCCCTGTATTACGCCGCCAACGTACTGGCCGGCAAATCCGGCGTGATGCTCACCGGCAGCCACAACCCGTCGAACTACAACGGCTTCAAGATCGTCATCGCCGGCGACACCCTCGCCAACGAGCAGATCCAGGCCCTGCATACCCGCCTCAAGACCAACGACCTGAGCAGCGGCAAGGGCACTGTCACCAAAGTCGACATCCTCGAGCGCTACAGTGACGAAATCGTCAAGGACGTAAAGCTGGCCCGCCGCCTGAAAGTGGTGGTCGATTGCGGCAACGGCGCGGCCGGCGTGATCGCCCCGCAACTGATCGAAGCCCTGAACTGCGAGGTCATCCCGCTGTTCTGCGAGGTGGACGGCAACTTCCCCAACCACCATCCGGACCCGGGCAAACTGGAAAACCTCGAAGACCTGATCGCCAAGGTCAAGGAAACCAATGCCGACCTGGGCCTGGCCTTCGACGGCGACGGCGACCGCGTCGGCGTGGTGACCAACACCGGCAGCGTGGTGTTCCCCGACCGCCTGTTGATGCTGTTCGCTCGCGACGTGGTGGCGCGCAATCCGAATGCCGAAATCATCTTCGACGTTAAATGCACCCGGCGCCTGGTCCCACTGATCAAGGAATATGGCGGTCGTGCGCTGATGTGGAAGACCGGCCATTCGTTGATCAAGAAGAAAATGAAGCAGAGCGGCGCCCTGCTGGCCGGCGAGATGAGCGGCCACATCTTCTTCAAGGAGCGCTGGTTCGGCTTCGACGACGGCATCTATAGCGCGGCACGCCTGCTGGAGATCCTCAGCAAGGAACAATCCAGCGCCGAAGACCTGTTCGCGACCTTCCCGAACGATATTTCTACGCCGGAAATCAATATCCATGTGACCGAAGAGAGCAAATTCAGCATCATTGATGCACTGCACGACGCTCAATGGGGCGAAGGGGCCGAACTGACCACCATCGATGGTGTGCGGGTCGACTATCCCCACGGCTGGGGCCTGGTTCGCGCGTCCAACACCACGCCGGTGCTGGTCCTGCGTTTCGAGGCCGATAACGAAGCCGAGTTGCAGCGCATCAAGGATGTGTTCCACACCCAACTCAAACGTGTTGCACCCGATCTTCAACTACCGTTTTGATTTTTTGAAGCGCCACTGGAGCCCTGAATGACCCTCGAACGCGAAGCCGCCACCAACACCGCCAAGGTCCTGTCCGAAGCGTTGCCTTATATCCGACGCTACGTCGGCAAGACCCTGGTGATCAAATATGGCGGCAACGCGATGGAAAGCGAGGAGCTCAAGACCGGCTTCGCCCGCGACATCGTGCTGATGAAAGCCGTGGGCATCAACCCGGTGGTAGTGCATGGCGGTGGCCCGCAAATCGGCGACCTGCTCAAGCGCCTGGCGATCGAAAGCCACTTCATCGATGGCATGCGCGTCACCGACGCGCAGACCATGGACGTGGTGGAAATGGTCCTCGGCGGCCAGGTCAACAAAGACATCGTCAACCTGATCAACCGCCATGGCGGCAGCGCCATCGGCCTGACCGGTAAAGATGCCGAGCTGATCCGGGCGAAGAAACTCACCGTCACCCGCCAGACGCCGGAAATGACCCAGCCGGAAATCATCGACATCGGCCAGGTAGGCGAAGTGGTCGGGATCAATACCGACCTGCTGAACCTGCTAGTCAAGGGCGATTTCATCCCGGTGATCGCGCCTATCGGCGTGGGCGCCAACGGCGAGTCGTACAACATCAACGCCGACCTGGTGGCCGGCAAGGTCGCCGAAGCACTGAAAGCTGAAAAGCTGATGCTGCTGACCAACATCGCCGGCCTGATGGACAAGTCGGGCAAAGTCCTGACCGGCCTGTCGACCCAACAGGTCGACGATCTGATCGCGGACGGCACCATCTACGGCGGCATGCTGCCGAAGATCCGTTGCGCACTGGAAGCGGTGCAAGGCGGCGTCGGCAGCTCGCTGATCATCGACGGCCGGGTGCCGAATGCGATCCTGCTGGAGATCTTTACCGATACTGGCGTGGGTACGTTGATCAGTAATCGCAAGCGTCCATAAGCCACACCCCAAAAAAAAAGACCCCGCTCAGCCTGGCTGAGCGGGGTCTTTTTTGCACCGGCCACCTGCGAAATACCCCCTGTGGGAGCGAGCCTGCTCGCGATGGCGGAATGGACTTCAACACTGATGCTGACTGATCCGCCGCTATCGCGAGCAGGCTCGCTCCCACCGGGGAATGTACAAGCCGATCAGACGCCGAACTGCGCCCGATAAGCCTCGACCGCCGGCAAATGCTGCTTGAGCTGCGGGTCGTCGGCCAAAAACTCCAGGACCTGGGTCAGCGAAACGATGCTGATGACCGGAATGCCGAAGTCACGCTCCACTTCCTGGATCGCCGACAGTTCGCCGTTGCCACGTTCCTGACGGTTGAGGGCGATCAGCACGCCGGCGGCCTTGGCGCCATCCTGGGAAGCGATGATCTGCATCACTTCACGGATGGCGGTGCCGGCGGTGATCACGTCGTCGATGATCAGCACGTCACCGGTCAGCGGCGCGCCCACCAGGCTGCCACCTTCACCGTGGGCCTTGGCTTCCTTGCGGTTGAAGCACCAGGGCAGGTCGCGGTCGTGATGTTCGGCCAGGGCGACGGCGGTGGTGGCGGCCAGCGGGATGCCTTTGTAGGCCGGGCCGAACAGCACGTCGAACGGGATGCCGCTCTCGACAATGGCCGCCGCATAGAAACGCCCCAACTGGGCCAGGGCGGAACCGCTGTTGAACAGGCCGGCGTTGAAGAAGTACGGGCTCGTGCGCCCGGACTTGAGGGTGAACTCACCGAAGCGCAAAACCCCGCGATCGATGGCAAAGCGAATGAAATCGCGCTGATACGCCTGCATGAAAAAAAGCCTCAAATACCGCGGATTTAGCTAAATAGGTACACGGCGTGTATCATACACGCACGTGATTTTTGGGGCCATTTATGCGGATCATCAGTGTGAACGTCAATGGTATTCAGGCTGCAGTGGAGCGAGGTTTGCTCAGTTGGCTGCAAGCACAGAATGCCGACGTCATCTGCCTGCAGGACACCCGCGCCTCCGCCTTTGAACTGGATGATGCAGCCTTCCAACTGGATGGTTACTTCCTTTATGCCTGCGATGCCGAAGTCCCCGCCCAGGGTGGCGTGGCTCTGTACTCGCGGCTGCAACCGAAGGCTGTCATCAACGGTCTCGGTTTCGAGACGGCGGACCGCTACGGGCGCTACCTGCAAGCCGATTTCGACAAGGTCAGCATCGCGACCTTATTGCTCCCTTCGGGGCAGAACGGCGATGAAGATTTGAATCAGAAATTCAAGTTGATGGACGATTTCGCCCGTTACCTGGATAAGCAGCGGCGCAAACGTCGCGAGTACATCTATTGTGGCTCGCTGTACGTGGCGCAACAGAAGCTGGACATCAAGAACTGGCGCGACAGCCAGCAATCTCCGGGTTTCCTGGCGCCTGAACGGGCCTGGATGGACGAGATCATCGGCAACATGGGCTATGTCGATGCCCTGCGCGAAGTCAGCCGCGAAGGCGACCAGTACAGCTGGTGGCCGGACAACGAACAGGCCGAGATGCTCAACCTCGGTTGGCGTTTCGACTACCAGTTGCTGACGCCCGGCCTGCGCCGTTTCGTGCGTAGCGCCCGCTTGCCGCGCCAGCCACGATTCTCGCAACATGCGCCGCTGATCGTGGATTACGACTGGACGCTGACGATCTGAGGGGCGTTTCGCAGATACAAAAAAACCGACAGCGCTGTCGGTTTTTTTGTGGCTGATCGCTTTACCACTGTGGGAGCGAGCCTGCTCGCGATAGGGGCCTGACATTCGACATCTACATCGACTGACACGCCGCTATCGCGAGCAGGGCTCGCTCCCACAGGGGTTATTCACTGATCGTTATTTGATCACTCGCCAGGTAAACGGATACCGATACGGCTGCCCTTCATTGGCCTTGATCCCACCGATGATGGTCAGCACCAGCGCGCCGATGGCGATCAGCCCGAACAGGAAGAAGCCAATCACCACGATCATCAACAGGAAACTGATGAGCGAGGCAATCGCCACAGTGATCTGGAAGTTCAGCGCTTCCTTGCCTTGGGCATCGATGAATGGATCGGATTCGCGCTTGATCTGCCAGAGCACCAGCGGCCCGATCAGCGTACCAAACGGAATCACCAGGCCCGACAAGGCGGACAGGTGGCAGAACATCGCCCATTGACGCGCCTCCCTGTCCGGCTGGGGCAGTAGCACTTGTTCATCACTCATGACGCTCTCCTTGTCTGAAGCGCTGTAGATCAATCGGCCAGGGCGGCCTTTTGCAGTTCGAAAATTTCGCTCATGCCTTTCTTCGCCAGCTCCAGCATAGCGTTCAGCTCTTCAGGCTGGAATGGCGCGCCCTCGGCGGTGCCCTGGACTTCGATGAAGCCGCCAGCGCTGGTCATGACGACGTTCAGGTCGGTCTCGGCAGCGGAGTCTTCCAAGTAATCCAGGTCCAGCACCGGCTCGCCCTGGTACATGCCCACCGAGACCGCGCCGATCATCTGCTTGAGCGGATCGCCGCCCTTGAGGCCGCCGCGCTTCTTGATCACTTTCAATGCATCGACCAGCGCAACCATGGCACCGGTAATGGAAGCCGTGCGGGTGCCGCCGTCGGCCTGGATCACGTCGCAATCGACATACAGCGTCACGTCGCCCAGCTTGGACATGTCCAGGGCGGCGCGCAGCGAACGGCCGATCAGGCGCTGGATTTCCAGGGTACGACCACCTTGCTTGCCACGGCTGGCCTCGCGCTGGTTCCGCTCACCGGTGGCGCGCGGCAGCATGCCGTACTCGGCCGTCAACCAGCCCTGGCCCTGGCCCTTGAGGAACCGAGGCACGCCATTTTCGACGCTGACGGTGCAGATGACCTTGGTATCACCGAATTCGACCAGTACGGATCCCTCGGCGTGTTTGGTGTAGTTGCGGGTAATGCGGATCGAGCGGAGCTGATCGGCAGCGCGACCACTTGGACGTTTCATAGGGAACACCTGTACAGAGGACGGAAAACTGCCGGCATTATAAAGCCGCGAATCGTCCTAGGGCAGTTTAAAACGCCGCGCCGTTCTAAAAACCGCCGCCTCAAAGACCCGCCCGACGGGCTGCAGCGCTTTGTCACAGGCACGGTTTGGGGGCATGCGCCTCACTGCGCTACAATCCTGCGCCTTTGCTGCCCGTCGACTTTTTATCCACAGACTCCAGGCGCCACGACCCCGGTCGTGCCCGTCCTGCATTGCGAGGAACCTCCCATGGTGCACAGCATGACCGCCTTCGCCCGCGTCGAAAAGGCCGGCGCCCAAGGCACGCTGAGCTGGGAACTGCGCTCGGTCAACAGCCGTTACCTGGAGCCGCACCTGCGCCTGCCCGAATCCTTCCGCGACCTGGAAGGCGGCGTACGCGAAGCTCTGCGCCAAGGCCTGTCCCGAGGCAAGCTGGAGTGCACCCTGCGTTTCACCGAAGAAAACACCGGCAAGCCATTGCAAGTGGACCGCGAACGCGCCGCCCAACTGGTAGCCGCTGCCGAAACCGTCGCCAGCCTGATCAAAAACCCCGCCGCCCTGAACCCGCTGGAAGTCCTCGCCTGGCCTGGCGTGCTGGTGGGCGATGCCAGCGATCCCCAGGCACTGAATGCCGAGGCGCTGGCGCTCTTCAACCAGGGGCTCAAGGAACTCAAGGCCGGCCGTGAGCGCGAAGGCGCGGAACTGGCCCGACTGATCAATGAGCGGCTGACGTCCATAGAAGAAGACGTGACGACCCTGCGCGAACTGGTTCCGCAAATGCTCGCCACCCAGCGCCAGAAAGTCCTGGACCGCTTTGCCGACATGAAGGCCGAGCTGGATCCGCAGCGCCTGGAACAGGAAATGGTCATGCTCGCGCAGAAAAGCGACGTGGCCGAAGAACTGGATCGCCTGAGCACCCACATCATCGAAGTCCGCCGGGTGCTCAAGTCCGGCGGTGCGGCCGGTCGCCGCCTCGACTTCCTGATGCAAGAGCTCAACCGCGAAGCTAATACACTGGGCTCCAAAGCCTTCGACCCGCGCAGCACCCAGGCTGCGGTCAACCTCAAGGTGTTGATCGAGCAAATGCGCGAACAAGTGCAGAACATTGAGTAAGGCTAACCCGACATGACCCACAGCACCGGCACTCTCTACATCATTTCCGCGCCCTCGGGCGCCGGCAAGACCAGCCTGGTCAAGGCCCTGATCGACGCCGAGCCGCAGATCCGCGTCTCGGTTTCCCACACCACCCGCGCCATGCGCCCGGGTGAAGTGAACGGCGTGAACTACCACTTCGTCGACCGCGAAGAATTCGTGAGGATGGCCGAGCACGGCGACTTCCTGGAGCGCGCCGAAGTCTTCGGCAACCTCTACGGCACCTCGCAGAGCTACTTGCAGCAGACCCTGGACGAAGGCCACGACCTGATCCTGGAAATCGACTGGCAAGGCGCCGAACAAGTGCGCAAGCTGATGCCCCAGGCCCGTTCGATCTTCATCCTGCCACCCAGCCAGCAAGCCTTGCGCCAGCGCCTGACCAACCGTGGCCAGGACAGCGACGAGATCATCGAAGGCCGGATGCGCGAAGCGGTCAGCGAAATGAGCCACTACGTGGACTACGACTACCTGATCATCAACGACGATTTCGCCCAGGCGCTGGACGACCTGAAGGCGGTTTTCCGCGCCAATCAGCTGCAACAGAAACGCCAGCAGCAACGTTTCGGTAAATTATTGGCCGAACTGCTGGGCTGACCGGCCCTTCCCAAAACCGCTGCAACAGCTTTACATTGGCACTTGCAGCGCGCCGAGGGGCTTGGTCAAAAAATCAGCGCTTCCCTAAACGCTGGTGTTTTTTTAAACTGTCGAGTCCGCTCGCCCAACCGGGCAGCGCGCATATTGCATTCGCTCCGAGGAATACCATGGCCCGCGTAACCGTTGAAGACTGCCTAGAACACGTGGAAAACCGCTTTGAGCTGGTCATGCTCTCTACCAAGCGTGCCCGTCAACTGGCCACCGGCGGCAAAGAGCCATTGGTCCAGTGGGAAAACGACAAGCCTACCGTGGTAGCGCTGCGTGAAATCGCCGAAGGCCTGATGAGCTACGAGTTCATCGCCAACGCTGAAATCGTTGAAGACGAACCGCTGTTCGCGGCGTTCGAGGACGAGTCCAACGAGGCGGTCTAAATCTATGCCTGGTCGACGTAGCACGGCGCGGGGTCACAGCAAACGGCAGGAGTCATCATCATGCCGAGCATAGACGCCCTCGCCGATCGCTTATCGGCCTACCTCGGTACGGATCAGGTCAACCTGGTCCGCCGAGCCTACTTCTACGCCGAACAAGCCCACGACGGCCAACGCCGCCGCAGTGGCGAAGCGTACGTCACGCACCCGCTCGCGGTGGCGGGCATCCTTGCCGACATGCACATGGACCATCAGAGCCTGATGGCCGCCATGCTCCATGACGTGATCGAAGACACCGGCATTGCCAAGGAAGCGCTGCAAGCGCAGTTTGGCGAAACCGTGGCCGAACTGGTCGACGGGGTCAGCAAACTGACCCAGATGAACTTCGAGACCAAGGCTGAGGCCCAGGCCGAAAACTTCCAGAAAATGGCCATGGCCATGGCCCGGGACATTCGCGTGATCCTGGTCAAGCTTGCCGACCGCCTGCACAACATGCGCACCCTGGAAGTGCTGTCCGGTGAAAAACGCCGGCGCATCGCCAAGGAAACCCTGGAAATCTACGCACCCATTGCCAATCGCCTGGGCATGCATGCGATCCGCATCGAATTCGAAGACCTCGGCTTCAAGGCCATGCACCCGATGCGTTCGGCGCGCATCAACCAGGCCGTCAAGCGCGCCCGGGGCAACCGCAAGGAAATCGTCAACAAGATCGAAGAGTCGTTGAGCCACTGCCTGGCCATCGACGGCATCGAAGGCGAAGTCAGCGGGCGGCAGAAACACCTCTACGGCATCTACAAAAAAATGCGCGGCAAGCGCCGGGCCTTCAACGAGATCATGGACGTCTACGCGTTCCGGATCATCGTCGACAAGGTCGACACCTGCTACCGCGTGCTGGGTGCTGTGCATAATTTGTACAAACCGTTGCCGGGGCGTTTCAAGGACTACATCGCGATCCCCAAGGCCAACGGCTACCAATCGCTGCACACCACGCTGTTCGGCATGCACGGGGTACCCATCGAGATCCAGATCCGCACCCGTGAAATGGAAGAGATGGCCAACAACGGCATCGCCGCCCACTGGCTGTACAAATCCAGCGGTGACGAACAACCCAAGAGCACCCATGCCCGGGCCCGACAGTGGGTCAAGGGCGTGCTCGAAATGCAGCAGCGAGCCGGCAACTCCCTGGAATTCATTGAAAGCGTCAAGATCGACCTGTTCCCGGACGAGGTCTACGTCTTCACGCCCAAGGGCCGGATCATGGAGCTGCCCAAAGGCTCCACGGCGGTGGACTTCGCCTATGCGGTGCACACCGACGTCGGCAACAGCTGCATCGCCTGCCGGATCAACCGTCGCCTGGCGCCGCTGTCCGAACCGCTGCAAAGCGGCTCCACGGTGGAAATCGTCAGCGCCCCCGGTGCGCGGCCGAACCCGGCGTGGCTCAACTTCGTGGTCACCGGCAAAGCCCGAACCCACATCCGCCACGCCCTTAAACTGCAACGCCGTTCCGAATCCATCAGCCTCGGCGAACGCCTGCTGAACAAGGTGCTGAACGGCTTCGACAGCTCGCTGGAAAAAGTCCCGACCGAACGCGTGCAGACGATGCTCCAGGAATACCGTCTCGAACTGGTGGAAGACCTGCTCGAAGACATCGGCCTGGGCAACCGCATGGCCTACGTCGTCGCCCGCCGCCTGCTGGGCGAAGGCGAACAACTGCCAAGCCCCGAAGGCCCGCTGGCGATCCGCGGAACCGAAGGCCTGGTACTCAGCTACGCCAAGTGCTGCACGCCGATCCCGGGCGACCCGATTGTCGGCCACCTGTCCGCCGGCAAGGGGATGGTGGTGCACCTGGACAACTGCCGCAACATCAGCGAAATCCGCCACAACCCGGAAAAATGCATCCAGCTCTCCTGGGCCAAGGATGTCACCGGCGAATTCAACGTCGAGCTGCGGGTCGAGCTGGAACACCAGCGTGGCCTGATCGCCCTGCTGGCCAGCAGCGTCAACGCCGCCGACGGCAACATCGAGAAAATCAGCATGGACGAGCGCGACGGCCGCATCAGCGTCGTCCAACTGGTGGTCAGCGTGCACGACCGCGTACACCTGGCCCGCGTGATCAAGAAACTGCGAGCCCTGACCGGCGTTATCCGCATCACCCGCATGCGCGCATAACCCCCAATAGCCCAGCCATTACAAGGAGTCATACATGACCAAAACCGTCATCACCAGCGACAAGGCCCCGGCCGCCATCGGCACTTATTCCCAGGCGATCAAGGCGGGCAACACCGTGTACATGTCGGGCCAGATCCCCCTGGACCCGAAAACCATGGAGCTGGTGGAAGGCTTCGAAGCCCAGACCGTACAGGTCTTCGAAAACCTTAAAGCAGTAGCCGAAGCCGCCGGCGGATCGTTCAAGGACATCGTCAAGCTCAACATCTTCCTCACCGACCTGAGCCACTTCGCCAAGGTCAACGAGATCATGGGCAAGTACTTCGAACAGCCCTACCCTGCCCGCGCCGCCATCGGCGTAGCAGCCCTGCCAAAGGGCGCGCAGGTCGAGATGGATGCCATCCTGGTCATCGAGTAACAAGGCCGGCGCAGCATCCCCCGCTGCGCCGTTTTCGTTTTGAAAGGATTCCACCATGCGCAAAGCGCTTGCTCTCCCGCTGCTCGCCCTCCTCCTGGCCGGCTGCGCCAGCGACCCTGCCGACCGTGACATCAGCGGCACCTGGATCAACCAGGCCGCCATCGACGCTGCCGCCAAGGGTGGTCCCCTGCGCGAAGCGCTGCAGGCCTATGGCCCCAACCTGGAATGGGACATCAACACCCGGGCCGGTCAGGCGCGCTACACCAATGGCTTTGAAAACGTCGACGGCAAGTTGCTGGCCGGAGAAGACGGCCTGTGGAAAGTCGACATCTACGGCAGCGCCGCCAGCGAACTCCAGCGTGACGGCGACCAACTGAGCCAGATCGCCACCGAGAACGAGCCGCAGCAGGTATTCAACCGCGCACAAATCCAGGTTCCAGAAGGCGCCCCCATCGGCGCGAGCTTCGAGCGGGCCCTATACGCCGCTTACCTGGACGGCACCTGGAACATCGTCAACGGCCCCGGCCAAGGCGCCACCGTCCAGTTCCAACCCGACGGCCAAGTCAGCGGCCTACCGGGCGCCGACCGCTACGCCCTGTGCCTGGCAGGCGACTGCGCCACCATGAGCAACGGCAACGACACCATCTGGCTGCAAAAGAACGGTGTTGGGAATACCTGGATCTTTGCTCGCGATGGGAAGCGACTGGAAATCTTCCAGACTGTGAATGCGTCGTTGGCGGATGAGATTCCGTCGTATACGGCGGGGCCTCGGCAGTGGGTGCTGGAAAAGCAGTAAGCGGCTCCCCCCTGCACTAGCCCGACCGCGCCAGCGGCGGGCCCCCTATCACGACGAGCAATCTAAGTGCTCACAAATTTGCCCTCTCTGCACATGCCTCGGAATGCTACATATCTAATTCGTAAGAGGTACGCCCAACACAATGACATCGGCTAACTTGTTCAGCGCAAGGGTAGTGATGTCCATACCCAGCTTGATGTCGACAGCTTTTTGATCGATATCAAAATGGAAGTCGCCATTCGTAATCTCTTCCCAGCCTTTCCTGCCCGCGCGCAGGTCAATAGAGGGGGATCGTTGAGCCCCCAGCGACCGCTCTTGTCCTTTTCCTTCAGGCAAAAAAAGCCCAGGACCGCCGAGCAGATTCTAAAAATTACCTGCGAACTGTACTGAGCTGTTGATCAATCTCGGTCAACGTTGTCACTTTCGTCAACCCCGACTAACTGGAATAACCAGGAAACCAGAGATGGTCGAACGGATTCGACCGAAGTAGTCCTTCGCGAAGGGTGCTATCAACCCAAAGCGGTCATCCAAGGTAGGTAGCTATCGCTCAACATTGGACGCTTGATTACTCGCTTTTGCCACTGGAGAGCGAAAAATGAAGAGAGTTTTAACCGTTGGATTGCGTTGCACCGATGAACCCATCGATGGAATTGAATTCGACAATTTGGGACTGTGCGGTACTGCCACAGAGCACGGCAAGTCAGCGCCCCCCTCTACGAGTTATGTCATCATCAACCCTGCAAGCTGTATCCACCGTGATACCTCTGCCTTGATCATGGTCAGCAGAGCCATTGCACTGCGGCAATTTTTGTTCCGCCCTCAGGGCTTTCTGCGATCTTTAGTCTGATGGCGGTTTGACAGCACGCGATCAACGGTCTATGTATTAATGAGCAGTCATGGAGAGACATCTCAATGAAGGACTCATTCGTCGCTTTACCCATTCTAGCTGCGGCTATTTTGCTTAACAGCACTTCAGCTGTAGCTGACCCTGGTGCCAGTTACGGCGTCCAAGCGAAAAATGTGTTGTCGGCCAATGTAATTAACCTTCAAAAGGAGATCGAAGGTCAGAGCCTTGAGCACATTGTTTCGATGCCAAGTTTATCTGGCGATGCTGAGCGCATAAGAAGAAAGCAACTTGCTGCTGAGCGATTTAATCAAACCATAGGTAGCAAATACTTCCCGGACATTAACTCTTTTAGGTCATATCTCACCCGAGAAACCCTAGAAACGACACCCGCACAGGAGTATTTCATTTATAACGCGGCGGCAGATATTGTTTCGCCAGAATTAATCTCACTAGATCAGCAAAGTAAGGAAATTCTCAAAAAAAGCTGGATGGATAAGAGCAGAGACTATCTAATCAAAAAATTCCACGACTATGAATTGGTTGAGAAACAAATATCCTTTGGGAACTCATGGATGGACGATGCCAAAAAAAACACGAGGGACAGCGGAAATACGTCGTCAATCTTTGGTCGCATTCTTACAAACAGTGAATCCCAAACAGATTATAAACCCACAGCATTAGAGCTGAATATTTGGGGCGATCAATCCGAAAAGTGTCGTGGTAATAAAAATGTAGGCGGTCCACCTGGGTCGGCTTTGCGCCAGAACGTAATGTCTTGCTTTGAGAAATTTGAGACCACCAGGTTCGCCAAAATGGGGTACTCATCTTTCTCGGACTGGGGTATCTATTATGGTTTGAATTTGGTGACCTCGCTTGTAGACGAGAGTGGACTCCATAAGTGTATGGCCTCGTACTACAGCAAAGACGTTTGGATTACCGCAGCCCACTGCATTTCCGACAGCAACCTCTACATTGTTTCTGATTCATCTAAAACTAAAATCCAGAAAGGAAGCTCGGGAAACGTCACTCTCTGTACAGACCATCCAAACTGTGATGTTGCCTACATAAGCGCCAAAACATTTAACCAAGACACCTCGCAATTCAATGCACATGGAAATCTAGCTGACATAACCCCAAAAACAGAATTATTTGTTCCTGGCATAGAAATAGATAGCCCAATTCTTGCGGACGGACTGGTTATCTTGAAAGATCAGTTGCTTTGGTCTCCAGTAGGGAAATCATACTGCAGATATAGCGATGTTGAAGAGGGATGCTTCAGTCATGCTTGCAGTACATTAACCGGTTTTTCAGGGGCGCCTGTTTATGTCCTTGGCAAAGATAAAAAACTGACCCTGATTGGGGTTCACTCTGGCGAGAAAATTGGAAATGTAAGCTGCAAAAAAGACGGTGCTAACTATGCGGTTTCTTCTCGATATTTCAAAGGATGAATAATGAAAAAATCAATAGTGCTGACTTCACTTGTCACTCTGACTGCTTGTTCAACACCTGATAGTTCGAGCTTCCGCGTCGGAAATATCACATATGAAAATCTGAGCAAGAATCACGCCGTTAAAGAAACCAGGCTTTTTAAGAAATTCGTGCCTAAAAACCAGAGCTGTCTCCTTCAGCACAATGCAGAAACCATCCCTGCATTAGTGCTTGCCGGCGTAGGTTACATAGGCAAGGAGCTGATCGCTTATGGCAAAAGCGAGCTCGAAAACCGTGCGCAGTACCTCGAGTCTGACGTGAATCTTAACAGCAAAGCGATTCTGCCAGTTTGGCCTTCCGACGACGCCAATAACGCAGAGCTTTGCTTGCTCGTCATTGCAGGAGAGTTCGGTGATATGCCTGATGGGAAGGTTCTGGAGCGCTTCCGTCAATCTCAAGTTCCCAGCTTGTCAAATCCATCTTTCACGAAAGAAATGGCCGAATACACCCAAAATATCCCTGGAGTTGGCGATGTAATAGGGCCATTCACAGGCATCCAGAAAGATCCTACATTCTTATTAGAGATCAAGGTCGTTCCGACCAAGACCAGCGACGGCAAGTGGTACTACACAGCTTCTCCGACCTACCTGCTGTATCCCAATCCACTGCACATGATGACTTCCAGCAAGGTCAGCCGGAAGTTGACTGTCGAGTACTCCCTGGGGCAGGCGACCGGCGCAATTGCGCTTGATGGATTCGACAGCGGTGCTGCCTACAAATCAGAGATTCTACAGCAGCGCTACTCGATCACCGACCAGAAGGGGAGTGCACCGACGACGGTGGCCACGGTCAAGGTCATTGAAGGGCCGGACAAGATGCCGACCGCCAAACTCATGCGGGAGCTTGCGAACAAGGACAAGGAGCTGCAGGCCTTGCTGGATGAAAAGCTGAAGGAGATTGAGGCGGCTCAAGTGGCTTCGAAAAAGTAGTTCATATCTAAAAGCAGACTTCAAGACGGAATATGCGTTTTTACACAGGCTGTACCCATTGCAGCCGTTCGCTAACGACTGCAAATGGCCGATTCTGTTGAAAAAGTTGACCCTGGTTTCCACGGAAGAAAAGTGCGCTTGAGATTGAAATCTTTACATTGAGCAGAGGATTCCGAGCTCACATTCGCGCAGCAGCATTCAAAAGGCGGTTTCAGCGATCGCTATGCGGTCAGTCTGGAAGAGCCGACTTCTTCAACAGAATCGGCCGATAGCAGTCGCTGAAGAACGTCTGTATGAACCAGAAATTCAACAATAATACAGCTGTGGATTATGTGAACCCGACGCAATGCGCCGGGCTCTTTATTTAGAAGCTAACCTCTATCGCGGCTCAACATTATCCAGCGCCCGGTTCGCCAGCAGCGAACTCAATTCGATCAGTTGCTGAATGCCGAGGGCGACGTGACGACGTGAGCCGTCCAGCTCAAATGCCAGATCACTGACCATGGCATCAGCCGAAGCCAGGGTTTCGCTGAGGTTAGCGAGCAGACATTCGTTGTCGACTTCTTCTACAACAGTGAATAGCTGGCCCGGTTGAGTGTCAGCTTTGGGCTTCGTCTGTTTGGGTAATAGGTAGAAATCTAGGGCACGTTTGGCGGCAGCGTCGAGTTTTTGGGCGTTGATGCCGTCGGTGTAGGGGGAGGTTGGGTCTGCTTCTGGAGGATTCGGAGTTATTTTGAACATTCGTATATTTCCATTAGTAGGGCCGCAACCGTCTCGCTACTAAACGAAAAGGCGGCAGCTGTGCGCAAGTTAGTAGACCGGTGAAATACACAAAGCCCGGCGCGCCCGAAGGCGCCATGCGCACAGCCACCATCGAATGCAGGCGAACGCCTGATTGATGAGGCTCATGCAGCCATGTGTATTACCGGGCTACTAAACCCGACCACTGATGGGCAGTGGCAGGAAAACGATAGAGCCCGAGGACAAGGCGCACAAGCGGGCGGATTCTGGCGTAGTTGTAGGCAAAGGCGCAAGGATGTGTGGGGTGGCAGAAGCGCGACGGTCAATATTTGAGCCGCGCCCGGATTTCCTAGGCTTTGCGGCCGCCTTGGATCCCTTGTGGGAGTGGTGTGGGGAAATTGCGCTTCGAAGACGGCAGCCCAATCAGCTCATTAACCACTGAGAAGCGCCCTCATCTTCATAAGCAAGTGGGTGCAGCACCCCGTCTGTAAGAAATTATGACCTCTCGACAACCCACTCAATAGTTAACGGAAAGTTAGCCCACACTTCAAAGTACCTTTTGATGAACTCTTTTACAGAATAATCCTACATCCCCGATTTTATATTTTTGGCATTCTTCGCACCGAATCGCAGCCCCCCCACATTGGAATAGGCTGCAGTTCAAAGCACTCGGTTATTCGGCGCGAAACTTCCCACATAAAGCACTGAAAATATGTATTGAAGTTTGTGGCCATTTGCTGACCGCCGAAAGTTCCAAGAACCGTACTACCCAAAAGGCCATGGATTGACCTACGCAAACAAACTGTCCGCCCATTACCTGGATCTCGTCAAGACACCTGTTTCCCAGGACAGCTTCGCGGGCGCGGATGTGCGCTTTTCAAATGAATTCGAAGCGTTGGAATGTGAACTGGGGAAAGCCCAATCCATCCATGCGTGCGGTCAGGTCGATTGGCTGAAGATTCTTGAACAAAGTGAAGTCATATTGCGCACCCAGTCCAAAGACTTGCGCGTGGCGGCTTGGCTGACATGGGCGTTGTACCAGCGTGAATCTTTTCAGGGCCTGTTGGCCGGCCTCTGCCTCCTGCATTACCTGTGTAAGCACCATTGGGCCGAGATCCATCCCGCCAAGGCAAGAACCCGTGCAGCCAGTTTCAGTTGGCTGTTACCTCGCCTGGAACAGGCGCTGGGCGACCATGTTGCGATCAAAGAGCAACTGCTGTTGTTCCACCAAATGCTGGAACAACTGGAGGGCATTGAGACCGTGTGCACGGCTCACCTCGGGAATGAAGCCCCTCTGATACTGCCGTTGAGCCGTCGGCTCGACAATATGATCCGGCGCGTTACCGAGCATTCGTCAACACCCGCCGCCATCGAAACGGTGGTGGCCCAGGTGAAGCAAGCTGCCACCCAACTGTTCAGTCCCGGCGCTCATATCGAAACCGAAAAAGAAGCCCACAAGGCGCTGCGGGCCCAACAGGAAGGTGCTCGCTCGCTGTGCGCCTGGTGGCTCAAACAAAAAGTTACCGATGTTCGAGCCTTGCGCCTGAACCGCGTTTTGCCCTGGCTGGCCATCGATGCAATACCCGAACACAACGCCGAACAGCTCACCCTGTTGCGCGGGCTGCCGCCGGACAAACTCAAGGGTTATCAAGACAGCCTGCAACGGGGCAGTTATGCGGATCTGCTGGTGGAGATCGAGGCCAGTCTGGCGAAAGCGCCGTTCTGGCTCGACGGCCAGAGGCTCGCCTGGGAATGCCTGCAAGGCCTCGGTGCTGAGCTGGCCATGCGTGAACTGGAGATCCATTTCGCGCTGTTCATCCAGCGCCTGCCGGGCATTCTCGAACTGCGCTGGCATGACGGCGTGCCGTTCGCCGATCCAGCCACCCGGACCTGGATCGCGGCCCAGGTCATGCCCCATCTGCAATGTCCCGGCGCCTCGCCCACCGTCGATATAACCGACAAGCAGGCGCCATGGGAGCTGGCTCTGGAAGAGGCTCAGGCGATTGTGCTCAGGGAGGGGCTCAAGACCGCCGTGCAGTCGCTCCGGCAGGGCATGCAGGCCGCCAACGGTGCTCGCGAACGGTTTCTCTGGCGGTTCGCAATGGCCCGGCTGTGCTTTTCGGCCAAGAAATATGAGCTCGCCAAGGTCCAGCTCGAAGCCCTCGATCAAAGGCTGCAGAACCCGGAGCTGAGTGCGTGGGAGCCTGAACTGGCGTTGCAGGTATTGCACCTGCTGCATCACTGCTGCGAGTTGTTGCCGCAGAACCATTCCGTGCGTGAGCGCAAGGAAGAGACATTCCGCAGGTTGTGTCACCTCGATCTGGAACGGGTCATTGAATAGGCCTCCGGGTCCCCATTGTAAGGAGAGAAATCATGGCCAAAGAAGGCTCGGTCGCCCCCAAGGAACGCATCAACGTCACCTTCAAGCCAGCCACTGGCGGCGCCCAGGAAGAAATCGAACTGCCGCTCAAGCTGCTGGCAATCGGTGACTACACCCACCGCAAGGACGATCGCAAGATCGAGGATCGCAAGCCGATCAGCATCGACAAGATGACCTTCGACGAAGTCCTGGCCAAGCAAGAGCTGAGCTTGGCCTTGAGCGTACCGAACCGTCTTCAGGAGGAAAGCGATGCCGGCGAGCTGGCCGTGCAACTGCGCTTGAACTCAATGAAGGACTTCACCCCCGCCCACCTGGTGGAGCAACTGCCGGAGCTCAAGAAGCTGATGGCGCTACGAGATGCCCTGGTGGCGCTCAAGGGGCCATTGGGTAATACACCGGCGTTTCGCAAGGCCATCGAAGACGCACTGACCGACGATGCATCCCGTGGTCGCGTACTGGACGAGCTGGGCCTGAACGCCCCGGCCACGGACGCTTGACCCCAACAGACAAGGAAGCCGAAACATGAGCTCTCACGCAGCACTGCAGCAGCGCCAGGAACAAAACCATGACCATGGCGAATACAGCATTCTCGAAAGCATCATCGCCCAGACCCGCCTGACTCCTGACGATGAAGCCTATGACATTGCCAAGCGCGGCGTGTCGGCCTTCATCGAGGAGTTGCTCAAACCACAGAACAGCGGCGAGCCCGTCAAGAAAGCCATGGTCGACCGCATGATCGCCGAGATCGACGCCAAGCTCAGCCGCCAGATGGACGAAATTCTTCATCATCCGAAGTTCCAGGCACTGGAGTCGGCGTGGCGCGGTCTGCAGCTACTGGTTGACCGGACCAACTTCCGCGAAAACATCAAGATCGAGATGCTCAACGTCTCCAAGGACGATTTGCTGGATGACTTCGAAGATTCGCCGGAGGTCATGCAATCGGGCCTGTACAAACATATCTACACCGCCGAATACGGTCAGTTCGGCGGACAGCCCGTAGGGGCGATCATCGCCAATTACTTCATGTCCCCAAGCTCGCCGGACGTGAAATTGATGCAGTACGTCGCCAGCGTGGCTTGCATGGCCCATGCGCCGTTCATCGCTGCCGCCGGCCCGAAGTTCTTCGGTCTGGAAAGCTTCACCGGCCTGCCGGACCTCAAGGACCTGAAGGACCATTTCGAGGGCCCCCAATTCGCCAAATGGCAGAGCTTCCGCCAATCGCAAGACGCTCGCTACGTCGGCCTGACCGTACCCCGCTTCCTGCTGCGTACCCCGTACGATCCGGAAGAGAACCCGGTGAAGTCGTTCGCGTACAAGGAAACCGTTGCCAACAGCCACGAGCATTACCTGTGGGGTAACACGGCCTATGCATTCGGTACACGTCTGACCGACAGCTTCGCCAAATTCCGCTGGTGCCCGAACATCGTCGGCCCGCAAAGCGGAGGCGCAGTCGAAGACTTGCCGTTGCATCACTTCGAAAGCATGGGCGAGATCGAAACCAAGATTCCAACCGAAGTGCTGGTTTCCGACCGTCGCGAATACGAGCTGGCCGAAGAGGGGTTCATTTCCCTGACCATGCGCAAAGGCAGCGACAACGCCGCGTTCTTCTCCGCCAGCTCCGTACAGAAACCAAAATTTTTTGGCATCAGCGCCGAGGACAAGGAAGCCGAGTTGAACTACAAGCTGGGTACTCAGCTGCCGTACATGATGATCGTCAATCGCCTGGCTCATTACTTGAAAGTCTTGCAGCGCGAGCAATTGGGCTCATGGAAGGAGCGCACGGACCTGGAGCGCGAACTCAATAACTGGATCCGCCAATACGTGGCCGACCAGGAGAATCCAAGTGCCGAAGTCCGTGGCCGTCGCCCCCTGCGTGCGGCCAGGATCGTCGTCAGCGATGTTGAAGGCGAGCCCGGCTGGTACCGGGTCAGTCTCAATGTGCGTCCTCACTTCAAGTACATGGGCGCTGATTTCACCTTGTCGCTGGTTGGCAAACTGGACAAGGCATAAACGCCACCCATGACTTACGGCAGTCTTTTCGAACGCCTGAACGGTGACACCGAGGAACGTGCGGGCTTGAGCCGCGACGCCAGCGTCATGGCCTCCGTGGCGGCTCATCTGACCAGGATGCTGGGCACCCGCGCGGGTAGTGTGCAGATATCACTCGATTATGGGTTGCCCGACCTCAACGACATGCGCCTGAGCCTGCATGACGCGCGAAGCCAAGCCATCAGCGCGATCAGGACATTCATTGAGACCCACGAGCCACGGCTCGGCAACGTCCGTGTCAGCTCGATACCGAATGACGCCAATCCGCTTTGCCTGTTCTTCAACATCGATGCCCTGCTCGATGCGCAGGGCCTGAAGCGGCGGATGAACTTGTCCGTTTGCCTGGACGGCAACGGTCAAGTCAAGGTCAGCCAAGGATAGCCACCCATGTCATTCAACCACTACTACCAGAGCGAATTGACCGCGCTTCGTCAGTTGGGCCGGCGTTTTGCCGAGCGTAACCCGGCGCTGGCACCGTTCCTGGGCCAGGCCGGGCGGGATCCGGATGTGGAGCGTTTACTCGAAGGGTTCGCGTTCCTGACCGGACGCTTGCGCCAGAAGCTCGATGACGAATTGCCAGAACTCAGTCATTCGCTGATGCAGCTGTTGTGGCCGAACTACATGCGACCGCTGCCGGCTTTCAGCATCCTGCAATTCGACCCGTTGGGGCGTTCTGGCCCCCCGCTACGGGTAGAGCGCGACACTCCGGTCGAGAGCAAGCCTGTCCAAGGCGTGCGATGCCGTTTTCGTACGTGCTACCCGACCGAGGTACTACCGCTGGCTCTGACCGGCTTGAATTATTCGGTAAAGGGCGACGGTTCACTGTTGAACCTGCGCCTGGAGATGCCGGGTGACGGTCACCTGGGTGAGGTGCAGTTGAGCCGCCTGCGCTTGCACTTTGCCGGTGAACGCTACATCAGCCAGATGCTCTATCTCAGCCTCCTGCGCAATCTTGAAGGTATCGAACTGATCCCGCTGGACAGTGCCGGCCAACCTGTCATCTCGGCCAGCGGCATACCAATGACGTTCGGCATTCCTGCCAACCGTGTCCAACCGGTGGGGTTTGCCGAGGAGGAAGCGCTGATCCCGTATCCATTGAATACCTTTCGCGGCTATCGCTACCTTCAGGAGTATTTCGCCTTCCAGGACAAGTTCCTGTTCGTCGACATCACAGGCTTGAACGTACTCGATGCCCTGCCGTCAACCGTCCTGGAACAGATGCGCGGCGTGGATCTGCGCTTCGAGATCGGCAAGAACGGTATCCAGCGACTGCATCCGACCCTGGATAACGTGAAGCTGTATTGCACCCCTATCGTCAATCTGTTCAAGCATGACGCAGAGCCGATCAGGCTGGATGGAAAGCAGGACGAGTACCTGTTGCTGCCGGCCAGTTACGACCGGGAGCACTGCGGCGTGTATTCGGTGCAAAGCGTGACCGGATGGAACCCCGGCGGCTTGGGGTACCGAACCTATGTACCGTTCGAATCCTTTGAACACGACTCAAGCGTCGATGTTCAAGACCGCCCCTATTACAGCGTCCGGCAACGGTCATCGCCGTTGCATGACGGCTTGGACACCTGCCTGGGCTTTGGCACCCGGGATATTCAGCACCATGAAACCCTGTCGATCGAACTGACGTGCACCAACCAGAACCTGCCGCGTCGACTCAAACTGGGTGACATCGACCAGCCCGGTGAAAAAAGCCCTCAGTCACTGGGTTTCCGCAACATCAGCCCGGTCACGTCCAGCTTCGCGCCACCGCTCAACCAGGATTTCCTCTGGAAGCTGATCAGCAACATGTCACTCAACTACCTGTCGCTGGCGGACGTGAACGCGCTCAAGGTGATTCTCGAAACATACGATTTTCCCCGTTATTACGACGAGCAGGCAGAAAGAACCAGCAAGTGCCTGTTGGACGGGCTCAAGTCCATCAGACATCGGCATGTCGACCGGTTGCACCGGGGCCTGCCGGTACGCGGTTTGCGCACCGAACTGACCATCGACCCGCAAGGCTATCTCGGTGAAGGGGACCTGTTCGTTTTTGCATCGGTCCTCAATGAGTTCTTTGCGCTTTATGCCAGCCTCAATTCGTATCACGAACTGCGGGTGAACAGCACACAGGGAGAGGTGTACCAATGGACACCCCGCATGGGTCAGCAACCTCTTCTTTAAGCGCACTGACGCATGGAATACGCGAGTACTCGCTGTTCCAGGCCGTGTTGCTGGTCATCGACCGACTCCGCGAGGCCCATCCGCTTCTGAGCGACGAGCATCTGTACGAGCTACTGGAGTTCCAGGCCAACCCAAGCCTCGGGTTTGCGGCCAGCGACATTGATCGCGTGGAGTTTTTCCAAGAGCATGGACGACTGCGGGCGCGCCTGCGCCTGAATCTGCTCGGTTTGGTGGGCGCAGGCTCACCGTTGCCGGCGTTTTATGGCGAACAAGCCTTCGGAGATGACGGGGACGGTAATCCAACTCGTCAATTTCTCGACCTGTTCCACCATCGTCTTCAACGGTTGATGCTGCCGATCTGGCGCAAATACCGTTATAGCGCGAGCTTCCAGAGCGGTGCCCGGGACCCGTTTTCCGAGCAGCTATTTGCCCTGGTTGGCCTGGGTGGCAACGCCATCCGCCAAGCCACTCAACTGAACTGGAGACGACTGCTGCCCTACCTGGGCCTCCTGAGCCTTCGCGCCCACTCGGCGGCGCTGATCGAAGCGGTGTTGCGCTATTACTTCAAGCACGCCGAGCTGAATCTCGAACAGTGCATCGAACGCCGCGTGAACATCATCGATGAACAACGCAACCGCTTGGGACTCGCCAACAGCGTGTTGCACGAGGATCTGGTACTGGGCGAGCAGATCCGCGACCGCAGCGGCAAGTTCCGCATCCACATCCGTAACCTGGACTGGCAGCGCTTCCACGAATTCCTGCCGATCGGTGTCGGTTACCAGCCGCTGTGCGCGCTGGTGCGCTTCACCCTGCGCGACCCACTCGAATATGACCTGCGCCTGGTCCTGCGCCAGCAGGAAATACGGGCATTGCGCATTGGCGAACACAACACGAGCCACTTGGGATGGACCAGTTGGCTGGGCCACGAACGCGCCGATGGCGTGGTGATCCTGGGCAGTAAAATTGATTGGGAATGGACGACATGATCAACGTAGACCTCCAGCAACTCATCCAGGCGCTGGATGCCGACACCCGAAACGACCTGGAACGCTCGGCCGAGCAGTGCGTGGCCCGTGGCGCTGACAAGGTCCTGGTGGAAGACCTGCTGCTGGGCCTTTTGGAACGTTCGGACAGCCTGCTCGCCCGCGCCTTGCAGGATGCCCGCATCAGTCCAGGCGAATTGATCGCCGCCCTGCAACCACGCCCAGGGCACAGCGCCTCGTGCAGTCCATCATTTGCCCCGGAGCTGGTGCAGTGGCTGCAAGACGCCTTGGGAGTGGCCAGCCAGGAGCTGGAGGAGAGCCAGATCGGACAAGCCGCTCTGATCCTGGCGTTGCTACGTCACCCGGCCCATCACGCCGACACGCCTTATCAAGCGCTGATGGCCGAGCTCAACATCGGCCGGTTGAAAGATTATGCCTTGGCGCAACGGGCCCAACTGACCGCCGCCTCATCCGTCATCAAGGGCGAGACCCTGCTGGAGCGTTTTACCCAAGACCTGACCCAACAGGCCCGCGACGGTCAACTGGACCCGGTGCTTTGCCGGGATGCTGAAATCAGGCAAATGATCGACATCCTGGCACGCCGCCGCAAAAACAATCCGATTGCCGTGGGTGAGGCCGGGGTAGGCAAGACCGCCATCGTCGAAGGACTCGCCCTGCGCATCGTTGCAAGGGAAGTACCAGCGGCACTTGCAGACATCGAACTGCGTTCGCTGGACATGGGACTGCTGCAGGCCGGCGCCAGCATCAAAGGCGAATTCGAGCGCCGCCTCAAGGGTGTGATCGATGAGGTCAAGGCTTCGCCCAAGTCCATCGTCCTGTTCATTGACGAAGCCCACACATTGATCGGCGCGGGCGGCAATGCCGGTAGTGCCGACGCAGCCAATCTGCTCAAGCCGGCCTTGGCCAGGGGTGAGCTGCGTACCATCGCCGCGACCACGTGGTGCGAGTATAAAAAATACTTTGAAAACGACCCTGCCCTGGCCCGCCGTTTCCAGCCGGTGCAACTGCACGAGCCCACCGTCGAGGATGCGGTCACCATCCTGCGCGGCCTTGCCCCGGCCTACGAAAACAGCCACGGTATCTATCTGCGCGATGATGCAGTGGTCGCGGCTGCGCAATTGTCAGCCCGTTACCTGACCGGCCGGCAACTGCCGGACAAGGCCGTTGACGTGCTCGATACCGCCTGCGCTCGCGTCCGTATCAGCCTCGCAGCCGCGCCCCAAAGCCTCGAACGGTTGCGCGGCGAACTGGCTGAAGGCGAGCGTCAGCGCCAGGCACTGCGCCGCGACGCCCAGGTTGGCCTGTCGATTGATTTCCAGGCGCTGGAAACGCTGGAAACACGACTGGATACCATCGAAACAGAACGCCAGACGCTCGAAACAGACTGGAGTGAGCAACGCATCCTCGCTGAACGCCTGCTATCGCTACGTCAGCAACTGGCCGCGGCGGATCAAACATCGGACGTCGAGATCCTGAAGTCGGCGCTACGCGAAACCCAGGATGCGCTGATAGCCGCGCAAACCAAGGAGCGCCTGGTCAGTTTCGAAGTCTGCCCAAGATTGGTGGCCGAAGTCATCAATGCCTGGACTGGTGTACCGCTGGCTCAACTGGCACGGGAACACAGCGCAAGCGTTGCCAGTTTCGCCACAGATTTGCGTGCCCGTATTCGCGGCCAGGAACAGGCCGTGCAGGCCCTTGACCGCGCGATGCGCGCGGCCGCCGCAGGCCTGAACAGACCTGACGCCCCGGTGGGCGTGTTCCTGCTGGTGGGGCCGAGCGGTGTCGGCAAGACCGAAACGGCGCTGGCCCTGGCCGACCTGCTGTATGGCGGCGAGCGTTTTATCACCGTGATCAATATGGCTGAGTTCCAGGACAAACACACCGTTTCCCGACTGATCGGCGCACCGCCGGGCTACGTTGGCTTTGGCGAAGGCGGCATGCTCACCGAAGCCGTTCGGCATAAACCCTATTCAGTGATTCTGCTCGACGAGGTCGAAAAAGCCGATCCGGACGTACTGAACCTGTTCTACCAGATCTTCGACAAAGGCCTTGCCAATGATGGCGAAGGGCGGGAAATCGATTTTCGCAACACGCTGATTCTGATGACGTCGAACCTTGGCAGTGAATACATCAGCGAACAGTGCGAAAACGGCACCCGACTGAGTGCGGAGCGCGTCGAGGAAGGCCTCCGCCCAATACTCAGCCGGCATTTCCAACCGGCCCTCCTGGCCCGCATGCGCGTGGTGCCGTACTTCCCGATCAGCGACCTGGTGCTGCACGAGCTGGTGGAAATCAAACTCAACCGCCTGGGCGAGCGCCTGCAGGCTCGTCGGCTGGGCTTCAGTTACTGCAAACAGCTGTTGGAGCATCTGGTTGAACACTGCATCCGCGGCGACAGTGGCGCGCGTGCAATCGACCGTTTGCTCGAGCGGCACTTGATGCCCCAGATAGCCGATCGCCTGCTCTCGGCCATGGCCAGTGGCGAAGCGTTGCGACAGGTGCACGCCACCCTTGACGGCAACGCTGGCATCGTCTGTGAGTTCACCTGAAATGGAGGCGATGTTCGAGCAGGTTCCGCGACCGTTGGCCTATGCCGAGGCTTTGCTTACGCAATTCTCCAGCCTGTCAGGCGCAACGGATGTCGCTACGTTACTGGGGGATTTTATCCAGGCTGCAGCCTGCCTCAGCGGGTGTGAACTGACACAGTTGTATTTGCTGGATGCCACCCATGCCCATCTGGAAATACACGCCGAATGCCTGGAGGGCCAGTTGCGGTTCCGTGACCGGACTCTGCCGCCCTCCGATTACAGTGGTGAACAACTGCTGCAATTCGCCCTGTGCCAGAACCGTATGGTCAGCCTCGACGCGTTGAACTCAAACCTTCACGAAATCGGCTTCCTGCCAAGCCGGTCGACACCCTGGCAGTCGCTGCTCTGTGTACCACTTCTCAATCCGCGCCAAACCGTCGAAGGCCTGTTGCTATGCGCCACCGGCAAGCGTCTCGACCTGCAAGGCTTTGCCAGATCCCTGAGTCAACTTGGGGCCTTCGCGCTGCGGCAGAAGTCTCTCTTGCAGCGTCTGCACCGTCCCGCCAGGACGTCTGATTCCGTCAACACAACCAGGCCCGGCATTAGCGGCTACGGGCTTATCGGCAAGAGCCCGGCAATGCGCCAGACCTGCCTGTTGATCAGTAAAGTCCTGCACAGCCCCTACACCGTCCTGCTACGTGGCGAGACGGGCACCGGCAAGGAGGTGGTGGCCCGGGCCATTCATGATTGTGGCCCGCGTCGAACCAAGGCTTTCATCGTGCAGAACTGTGCAGCGGTCCCCGAAAACCTGCTGGAAAGCGAGCTGTTCGGCTATCGCAGGGGCGCGTTCACCGGGGCCGACCGGGATCGTCTCGGGCTGTTCGATGCGGCTGAGGGCGGCACACTGTTGCTCGATGAAATCGGCGACATGCCATTGTCTCTCCAGGCCAAACTGCTGCGGGTGTTACAGGAAGGCGAAATCCGTCCGCTGGGGTCCAGCAAAACCCACAGGATCGATGTCCGGATCATCGCCGCGACCCACCGCGACCTGAAACAACGGGTGGAAGAAGGCCTGTTTCGCGAAGACCTGTATTACCGACTCGCCCAGTTCCCGATCCAGTTACCGGCGTTGCGCCAGCGGGAAGGCGACATTCTCGAACTGGCGCGACACTTCGCCGACAAGGCCTGCGCATTCTTGCGGCGCGATCCGGTGTGTTGGTCCGACGCAGCCCTAGATCATCTGGCCGCCTATGGCTTCCCCGGGAACGTACGCGAACTCAAAGCCCTCGTGGAAAGAGCCGTATTGCTGTGCGAGGGCGACGAGCTGCAGGTCGAGCACTTCGCGTTGCACATCGACACGCCGGCCGCCCGTGTCTCCATGGGTCTGCGCGAGCGGCTCGGGCAGATCGAGCGAGGCCTGCTGATTGATTGCCTGCGCAAGAACGCCGGCAACCAGACGCTGGCCGCCCGCGAACTCGGTTTGCCACGCCGCACCCTGCTCTATCGCCTCGGGCGCCTGAAGATTCAACCGAGGGACTTCGATGATTGACCCCATCGCCTGCCCCCGCCCTTTCAATTCTGGAGTCCTTCCGATGCCTGATTTTTCCTGGCAAGCCGTCCTGCTGGCCATCGTCGTGTCATTCGGCCTCGGCGGCTGCAACAGCAACTACAAATTCAATGACAGCGATTACCGCCCCCTGGGGGATCCCCAGGCCGTCAATCGCGGCAAGTGACCGCAAGGAGTACCGATGGAGCTTGTTCTTGAAATGCTGAACGCCAGACAGTTCGTTCCGGCGCCGCTGTGTCGCATGACGTTCGGGCCAACTGGCGGCGTGATAGGCCGGGGCGAGAGCTGTGATTGGACCATTCCCGACCGCCAGCGCTTGTTATCCAAGCGCCACGCACAGATCAGCTCGCGCGAAGGTGCATTTTTCCTGACCGACACCAGTGGCAACGGCGTAAGCCATCGCGCAAGTGGCGCACGCTTGCCCAAGGGCGACCCGGTACGCATCCAGGACGGAGACATCTTCCTTATGGGGGATTTCGAAATTCTGGCGCGGTTGGCTTCCGCCCAAACGAACGGCACCGCGCCGGCAGACCGTCCAATGTCTGTCGATAGCCTGATCCCGGACGATGCCTTTCTGGATCTCGACCCGCTGAAGGCACTGGGGCCACAACCCGGCGTGTTTTCAGAAATAGATGAACTGGTTAGCCCCTCTGCCATGTCCGCGGATGCTTTCAAAGGCCCCGACTACGCCCCCATCGACATGGAAAATCTGCTACTGCCGGAGCTGGTCGAAGCGCCAGCGGAACCCAAATTGGAAGCCTCGCCGACCACCGCCCCCCATCATCCAGCTGAAGATTTCTGGGAACGTTTCGGCGCGGCGCTGGGGATAAATCTTGGAAACCTGGACAACGAAGCCCGCGAAGCCCTGGCGTTAAGTGTTGTGAAGTTGCTCAGGCAAAGCATTCAGGGATTACAGCAGAGCCTGCATACCCGATCGGAGCTGAAGAGTGAACTGCGTCTGGCTCACACGCTCATCCAGGGTGAGAAAAAAAACCCGCTGAAGGTTGCCGACGATGCCCAGCACGCCTTGCAGATGCTGTTGCAACCGAACAAACCTGCCCAGTTGTCGCCCGACCAGGCCATTGCCCGCGCCTTTCGTGATCTGCAGGCCCATCAAGTGGCCTTGCTCACAGCAAGCCGCAACACGTTGCGCGCGACGCTGGAACACTTTTCACCGCAACGGCTGATGTTCCGACTGGAACGGGACCACAAGCCGCTAATCAGGACGAACGGTCACTATTGGAAGGCTTACGGCCGTTATCACCAGGCCTTGTGCCAGGACGACGACTGGACAGGACGATTGCTGGCCCGAGATTTTGCCCAGGCCTACGAAGAACAGGTTCGCCTGGTTTCCACCCTGCATACCGATCACCATGGATGATGCACATGTCTCGTTGCACGATGTTTTTCCTCACCACGTTGACGGCCGTTGTCACAACATTGCTGTTGGCCGGTTGCGCCACGCTGTCGCCGTTCTCGACGATGACCAAGCTCGCCCTCACGTTGACGGCCAGCGATCAACTCAACCCGGACCTCAACGGACGGCCATCGCCAGTGGTGGTGCGGCTGTTTGAGCTCCGGCACCCTGTGGCGTTCGAAAATGCGGACTTCTTCAGCTTGTATGAACGCGCCAGGGAAACGTTGTCGCCGGACCTGCTTTCCAGCGAAGAACTGGAACTGCGCCCGGGCGAGACCGTAGACCTGAAACTCGACATCGCTGGCGGTGGTCGTTACGTCGGTGTCGTCGCAGCGTACCGTGACCTGCCACAAGCCCGCTGGCGCCATACCTTGCCGGTTACCGCGGCGCAGCTCACCCAGGCAAGGCTGACCCTTGACCAGGATGGGATTGCCAACGCCATTGAAACACCCGCCGGAACCGACGCCCGATGAATCACGATAAAGTCATCTGGCAGGAAGGCATGCTGCTGCGCCCACAACATTTGCAGCACAACGACCGCTACTTCGATCATCAGTTGAAATTCCGCACGCGCTTCCTGTCCCAGTACACCTGGGGATTCCTGGCGCTGGAGATCGACACCCAGTTTCTCAGCATGGGTCAGTTGGTGGTCAGCCAAGCCTCTGGCGTCCTACCGGACGGCAGCCTGTTCGAAATGAACAGCAACGCCGCCCCCCTGGTACTGGAAGTCCCTCCCAATACCAGTAACACGCCGATCTATCTTGCTTTGCCGCTGGTAACCGGCAATCGCATCGAGTCCCGTCGTCCAGAGCAATCCGATGTCCAGGCGCGCTACATCACCTACGAAATGCAAGTGGCCGATTGCAATGCCGCAGAGGCGCTCAGCAGCCCGGTCAGTTGCGGCCGCCCGGACCTGCGCTTGCTGCTCGGCGAACAGCAGACCGACCAGGCGTTCGTGAAGCTCAAGCTCTGCGAGGTACTCGATACCACGTCCGATGGCCTGATCAGACTCGATCCGGACTTCGTCCCGACCTTCATCCAGGCCAGTTCATCCAGCTATCTGCGTTCGTGCCTCAAGGAGGTCATCGGCATGCTGGGGCACCGGGGCGACAGCCTCGCCGACCGGATTCGCTCCAACGGCAAGGCCGGAGGCACGCAGGTCGGCGACTTCATGATGCTGCAGTTGATCAACCGCAACGAACTGCTGTTGCGTCATGACCTGGATCTGGAACAGGTACATCCCGAACGGCTGTACCGTACCTTGCTGAGCCTGCTGGGTGAGTTGGCGACATTTTCCGGCGAGAGCAAACGCCCACCGTTCAACAACCATTATCGCCACAGCGACCAGGGTGGCTGCTTTCGAAGCTTGATGCAGGGCATCCGCCAGATGCTTTCCATGGTGCTTGAACAGCATGCGATTGAATTGCCTTTGCAGGCGCGTCAATACGGAATCATGGTCTCGCCGGTCCACGACCTTTCACTGCTGGGCTCGGCTTCGTTCGTCCTGGCCGCGAGCGCCCATTGCGACGGCGAAGAACTGCGCCAGCGCTTGCCCTCGCAGCTCAAGATCGGTCCGGTGGAACGCATCCGCCAGTTGGTCAATCTGCACTTGCCCGGGATCCGGATCAGGCCCCTGCCCGTGGCGCCGCGGCAGATTGCATTCCATGCCAACAAGACCTACTTCATCCTCGAACCCAACCCCGAAGACCTGTCCCAATTGAAGCGCTCCGCGGGCTTTGCCTTTCATGTTTCCGGAGACTTCACCGAGCTTGAACTGAACTTCTGGGCCATCAGGAACTGACTGAAATGGACAAGGAAAATCCTCAGGACGAAACCACCGTCCTGCTCGATCATCACGGACAACGCCCGGCTTCACAGCCATTGACCGACGGCGCCGCGCCGCCGCGTATCGAGCAGTTGCAGGAGCGCATGATCTACGCCGCGCACCAGCCATCCACGCGAACTCCAACGACGGGCCTCAATCCGCTGGTAGCAGCGGCATCCGGGTTGCTGTCGCAATTGGTAAGACTCAAACATGGTCGCGATCGTGAGGACTTGCGGACCCTCAAGCACGAACTGACCCGGGACCTGGGAGAGTTCGAAGCCCGCGCCGCGCAGAGCGGTGTCGAGAACAGCCAATTGGTTGCTGCCCGTTACGTCCTCTGCACAGTGATCGATGAAGCGGTGGTCACTACATCATGGGGCAATGGAAGCGGTTGGTCGCAAATGAGCCTGCTCAGTACCTTCCATAACGAAACCTTCGGCGGCGAAAAGGTCTTCCAGTTGCTGGATCGCTTATCGAAAAATCCCACCAGGCACTTGCCGATGCTTGAGCTGCTGTACTTGTGCCTGTCCCTCGGCTTCGAGGGCAAATACCGGGTCCAGACGCGCGGAGCAATCGAGCTCGAAGGCGTCCGCGACAGCCTCTACCGGCTGATCCGCCAGGTACGCGGCGAGGTTCCCAGTGAACTGTCGCCGCATTGCGAGGGCCTCGAGGGGGTGCGTCGCGCCCCCGTTCGCATCGTTCCGGCGTGGATCGTGGCGCTCTTCACCCTGGTGTGCCTGGGGATGATGTATTCGAGTTTTGCCTGGGTTCTGGCCGAGCACCGCAAGACTGTCCTGCACCCTTATCAATCACCAGAACCGGTCACCGCTCAGCCGTTGCCATAACAGGGATGTGTCATGAAATTTCTTTTCAGGAAGGTGGGCGCCTGGTTGCGTCCAACCTGGGTCTGGACGTTGCTGCTGGCCCTTTGCGCAGCGCTGTTGGTGTGGTTCCTCGGGCCGCTGCTGGCAGTCGATGACTATAAGTTCTGGGCAAGCCCGACGGCACGTTTGCTGACCATCAGTGCACTGTTGTTGGGGTGGGGCCTGGCAATGGTGTTCATCAATGGAAGTACTGTCGCCAGCGCGGCGCCCCAGGCAATCGATACCGACCGGAATCACCGCCTTCGCCAGGCCAGCATGAACGATGAACGACGCAAATTGCACTCGCGCTTCAAGCAAGCGTTGCGCCTACCCACCGCTTCACCTGCGCAGGCCGGCCACAACCTGAACCTGCACAACAGTTTGCCGTGGTACCTGCTGATAGGTCCGCCATCCGGCGGCAAGACCAGCCTGCTCGACTGCTCGGGCATTGATTTCTTCGTCAACAAGCCTGCACGCAAGCCAATAGACGGTGCATCGGCCACCCGGTATTGCGATTGGTATTTTTCCGAGCAGGCGGTGATGGTCGATACCCCAGGGCGCTATCTGACCCAGGTGGACGCCGAAGTCGATGGCAATGCCTGGAACACCTTGCTCGAACGGCTGCGCAAGCGCCGCCGCAATCGGCCCCTGAGTGGCGTGCTGGTCACTGTCCCCATCGAGCTCCTGCGTTGCGGGAGTGAAGATGAGGTCATCACCCTGGCCTGTCACATCCGTGGTCGTTTGCAGGAGCTGCAACGGCAACTGCATGTGGATGCACCCATTTACCTGGTCCTGAGCAAGGCCGACTGTGTACCGGGCTTCAACGAGTTCTTCGATTCACTGACTCGCGAGGACAGCGACCAAGTGCTGGGGGCGACGTTCAGCCGAAACCAACGAGGCACCGACGTGACCGTGCTGCGGGACGAGCTCGAGGCACTGCTCCATCGGCTCAACAGCCAAGTGATCACGCGCATGCATGAGGAACGCGACCTCCAACGCCGCAGTCAAATTCTCGACTGTCCTCATCAGTTGGGACTTATCGACAACAATCTGTGCCTGTTGGTCGAAAAGGCTTTCACCGGCAGTATCTGCCCGCTGCGTGGGTTCTACCTGACCAGCGCCTCGCCTGGCAGACGCCCGCGGTTCATCCAATCACTCCTCAGTCGGGTCATTTTTCCTGAAGCCGATCTGGCTGGCCTTGATCGCCGCGAGCGCAGCCGTATCCACTGGGGACAGCGGGCCCTGTACACGGGAGCGCTGTCAGCCCTCGGCCTGTTCGGGCTGCTGTGGGCGACCGGTTTTTCGTACAACCATGAACGCCTGGAACAGCTGCGGACCCTGGCGCAACGGTGGGAGCGGCAGCATCAGGCCCTGCAACCGGATGATGATTGGCTCGCCCTGAGCGAAGCCCTCGATACGCGCTTCGCCGCCACGCGGATTTTCCCGCCCGTCGGAAAGGTGCCACTGCATGAGCGCGCCGGCTTGTATCAGGGCGAACCGAGCGAGCCGGCCGTAACTGGCGCCTACAGCCGTGAATTGCGAGAACGATTACTGCCCCGGGTCACGCAGATGCTTGAAGGACATATCCGAGACAATCTGGATAACCGCGAGCGTCTGTTCAATAGCCTGCGCGCGTACCTGATGCTGAACCTGCAAGAACGACGCGATAACCCATGGCTCAAGGATCGGGTTGCCCGCGATTGGTCCTTGCACTACGCCGGCAATACGGCGCTCCAGAACAGCTTGAGTGGCCACTTCAAGCGCTTGCTGCTGCAACCATTCACCCAGCGGCTCGATGAATCTCTAGTGGCCGAGGCCCGGAAAGTCCTGCGCAGCGAGTCCATGGCCGCCGTGGTCTATCGCATGTTGCGCGAGCAGGCCAGACACCTGCCGCAGTATCGACTCAGCCAGCACATGGGGCCGCAGGGACCGCTGCTGGTCGGCGGCGACCATTCGATCCCCGGCTTCTACACACGTCGGGGTTACGAGCACTTCTTCTCGGTTCAGGGCGTGGCGCTGATCACCGAACTGCTGCGGGACAACTGGGTATTGGGCGAAGGTACAACCCTCAACGGCGGAGACTTGCGACGCCTGATGACCGAACTCGAACAGCTGTATTTTCGCGATTATGCCGACCAGTGGAGCGAAGCGATCGGACAGGTAGCCTTGCAATCGCTCGGCGGCACTGGCGAAGGGGCCGAACAACTGGCGAGGCTGACATCGGCCCATTCGCCAATCCTGCAGATGCTGGTGCAGGTCCGCGAAAATACTCGGCTCCAGACCGCTGCCGAACGTATTGATGAGGCGATGCCTGCAATCGGCAACGGTGCCGCCGCACAACGGGTGACCACCGCCCAGCAAACCTCCGACAGCCTCGCCGAGAAGTTACCGGAGACCGCGCAGAAATCCTTGCAGCGGCGCTTCGACCCCCTGCACCGTCTGTTGGACCCTGACAATGGTCCTTCTGCCGACCTGACCCAAGCCCTGCGTGCACTCGATGAAGTGCAGTTGCAATTGGCGAGCCTGGCTCGTGCCAGCCTGCCGGAGCAGGCTGCGTTCGACATGGCCAGGAGCCGCATGAGCGGCAAGCGTGATGCTCTGAGCAACCTGCGTGATGCGTCCACTCGCCTGCCTCGGCCGATCAGCGAGTGGTTCAACAAGCTGGCCGACGACAGCTGGCGCCTGGTGCTAAACGATTCATACCGCTTCCTGAACCAGCGTTACCAGAGCGAGCTGTACGGCTTCTACGGCAAGGCCATCAACAAGCGCTATCCGTTCACTGCCCACAGCGCCAGTGACGTTGCGATCAATGACTTCCGGGAGTTCTTCAAGAATGAAGGTATTGTCGACCGCTTCTTCGAGCGTTACCTGCAACCTTTCGTCAGCGGCTCTGCGGGGCACTACCGCCTTCGCGGCATCGACGGCCAGAGCTTGCCAATGACGCGAGCCTTTCTTGATCAACTGGCGGCGGCGGACACCATCCGCCGGAGTTTTTTCGCCGAGAACCCGGCCGAGCCGCAGGTGCAGTTCAAACTTGAGCCCTACACGCTCGACCCGGCAGTGACTCGTTCCGAGTTCCGTTTTGGTGACAAGGCGCTTGAGTACCGTCACGGCCCAATCCTGCCCGTGGCGTTCACCTGGCCGAGCGACGCGCAAGACGGCCGGGCCGCCCTGGTATTGGAGAAGTGGGTCGGGCGCGGCGTGGGTATCGAGAAAAACACCGGGCCGTGGTCGCTGTTTCGCCTGTTCGACCTGATGGAAACCGAATACCTGAGCGGACGCGACGTACGGGTACTCAAGGCAGACCTAGGCGGCCTGCGGGCCAACTTCCTGTTGATGAGCCAGCGCACGCCGAACCCTTTCGACATGAGCGTTCTGCGTACTTTCCGAATGCCGGTGCAGCTCTGATGCAGGACGCAGGTATCTGGCGCAGCGCGGCGGGCACGAACCCTGGCAAACTTCGGACACGGAACGAGGATGCCTTTCTCGACAGTCCGCAGCAGGGGCTGTGGGCCGTAGCCGACGGGATGGGTGGGTATGGCGGCGGTGATATCGCCAGTCAGTTGATCGTCGCTAATCTGGCGGCGCTGCCGCTGCACCCGGACCTGAGGGAGCGGTCCAAGGCCGTGCGCCAATGCCTGCGTTGGACCAATCGACGACTCAGCCAGGAACTGACTATCACCGCCGCACAGCATCCCGCCATTATGGGCAGCACCGTGGTGGCGTTGCTCCTGGAAGGTGACCGAGGTTCTTGCATCTGGGCGGGCGACAGCCGCTGTTACCTGTGGCGCAATCGGCAGTTGTATCAATTGTCCAAAGATCACTCGTTGCAACAGCAACTGATCACCCAGCAACACCTGAGCGTCGACGAAGCCAGCGCCCACCCTGCGGCCAAAGCGTTGACACGCGCGGTGGGCGCCGCGCCAGAGCTGACACTGGAAGTGCTGGAGCTGGACGTTAAGCCCGGTGACACGTTCCTGCTGTGCAGCGACGGCTTGCACCAGGATCTCGACGGCCAGACCCTGGGGCATGGGTTGAGCCTGGCCTCCCCTCAGATGGCGCTGGATTATCTGTTTGAACGGGTACTGCACGGCTCGGCGCGGGATAACCTGACGGCCGTGGTGATCACACAGTGACCTCTCCTGAATCAGACCCGCCCCCTCAGTCCACGTATGTCGCGTTCGCCGGCCCTCCCTCTGCCATGCCGTTCGGCCAACGGTGCCTTGGCGAAATGCCTGGCATCCTCGCGGGACGTTATCGCCTTGAACACTTGCTCGGTGCCGGTGGCATGGGCGTTGTCTACCGCGCCCGAGACCTGCTGCAAGAACAATACAGCGACCCCGATCCGTACATCGCGCTGAAAATGCTCAATGAGGACGTTGACGAGTCCCCCGACGCCGCTGCCCTGCTCTACAGCGAATTCAGCCTGAGCCGGCGATTGCATCATCCAAACCTGCTGCGTCCCTATACCTTCGAAGTGGATGCGGCCCAGCGGCGGGCGTTCATCACCATGGACCTGATGCGCGGCCTGACCCTGGACAAACTGCTTTGCGAACGCCCCCTCGGATTGCCCTGGCATGAATGGCACGGGATTGCCGTGCCCCTGCTCGACGCATTGGCCTACATCCATCGCCGAGGTGTTCTGCACGGCGACGTGAAACCAAGCAATGTGATGCTGAGCGAAGACGGCGTGCGTCTGTTCGATTTCGGCTTGGGCCTGGCGACGGAGGGTCCCTTGAAAGACCTGCCCCACCTGAATCGCAATCGCCTCAACGCCTGGACCCCAGGCTATGCCGCGCCTGAACTGTTGGACGGCTCGCCGCTGTCGGCGAGTGCCGATGTCTATGGCGTGGCTTGCGTGTTGTATGAACTGGCGAGTGGCAGGCATCCGTTCCGCCGTTTGCCTTCGACCCAGGCTCGCGATGACGGACTGGAATGCAAACTCAAGGCCCCACCCAACCTGCCCAGGCGCTGCTGGCCGGCGTTGCGAACGGCCCTGGCGCTTGATCCGGGGCGACGCAATATCGGTGCGGCGCAGTTGCGTGATGTCCTGGGGAGTGTTTCGTCCTGGTGGTGAGGGGGCTGTGGAACCTGTCAGCCAAGCCCCAAAACCTGTGGGAGGGAACCTGCTCGCGATAGCGGTCTGTCAGCCGACATCAAGGTTGGCTGTTCCGGCCTCATCGCGAGCAGGCTCGCTCCCACAGGGGACACCGTCTTTTTGAGAATGCACTGCCAGGAATTGGCGAGGCGGCAATTTGCCATCTACTCTCCGACTGGGCACGAAGGACCTCCTTTGCATTCTTAGGGAAAAGATCATGATAAACGTCACTTGGCCATCCGCGGTTGTGGTTGTTTGTTTACTGACAGGATGTGCGCCGTACCAGAAATCTCGGGTTCTTGAGGCCGACGAGCGGTTACTGACCTACTCCACCCGAGTGGATGGATATGGCCATAAAACCGAAGTGCTGTGCCCCGAGCCCAGCCCGGATGCACTCAAGACGTTGGCCGGTTCGTTATCCGCAGAAAAAGCGGATGTGGCTGCACTGGCGGCCGCGTTCCAGGAATCAGGAGCAAGTATCGGCCTGCGAACCCATTCGATCCAGCTGTTGAGGGATCAGCTTTACAGTATTTGCCAAGCCTACGGTAACTCGGGGATTACACCGAGTGCGTACCGGATGATGCTCACCCGGAACCAGCGCAACACTGTCGCTCTCATGGCGATTGAACAACTCACAGGGGTTGTCCGTAGCCCAAGCGTAACGCTGAGCGGCTCAGCGACAGCAGACAGCGCGGGCGCTGTGCTTGAGCTGACCACCCAGTTGAATGCGGCGAATGCGAAGTACAAGGGTATGGATCCAGCGACGGATGAAGCCAAGCAATTGAAAGCGTCGATTGATTCCATTGAGGCTGCGCTGAAGGAGGCGAGAAAGTCGCTGGTCACGGCCTCTGGATCAAGCGCCTCCACATTGGCAAGCACGAGCGAGATCAACAAGGACGTAATGGCTGTGGTTGCAGCCAGTGTCGAGAAAATTGCTGGCTCGGTTATCGGTGTAGATGACCAGTTTTATCTGTGTCTTGACCTATATGAAAGTATTGGCGAAGCCAGGGTTCCGGCCGTACTGAGGGAGAGGTGCTCTGCTGTTTTTGCCAGAGACTTGAGCGTGAAAAGCTTAGGTCGTTCAGATCGACAAGGGCAGCCAGGTCAACCCGGTGCTGGGGGCGTTGTGGATACGACGCCACCTCCTACTCTTGGAGATAACTCCAGAGTCGCTGATACGACACTATCTCCTACTCTCGGAGAAAACTCCCGAGTCACTCGTACAGTAACCCTGCCATCGGGTGCACAGCTGTTTATCTATGATGATAAGAGTATGGCTGTGATGAGAAAGCTGGAGCCTGGCGAATCACCCGAGAAGGAGATGGCCGCCGATTCCAAAGGTTTGCAAAAAGCGATTGAGGAACTTCGCCGAGGGGCGATGTAGTTTTCGCCGAAAGCGAGCCAGAGCGGAATGACATCGCGGCCTCTTCAGCAAAAGGCCAAGTTCGCACCTTGGCCCCAGTCCAGCTTTTTTGGTTGGCGATGGACCAACGCTCATTGCTGCAGCACGATAGATTGCGCTAAGAGCCCCAGCGGCCTTCACGCACCCGACGGAATAGGCGCTTTCTTACCCAAGCGGATCAGCTCATTGGAGAAACACAGCCCAACGATGATCAGCGCCGCGCCCACGTACAGGCTTTCACGCGGAACTTCATTGAGCACCACAAACGCCAGCAGCGCGGCGAACAACGGCTCGGTCAGCTCCAGCGCTTGCACCTGGGAAGGCTTGAGGTACTCGATGGCCTTGGTGGTGCAGAAAAAGCCGAGGATGGTCGGTAGGGCGGCCAGGGCCAGCAAAGCGGCAATAGCCAGGGGCGTCAGCTCGCCGATGACGAAGCCGTCGGCCCCCGCCGGCATCAGCAGGTACAGGCTGCCGAAGAACAGCAACTGACGGGTGAAGTGCAGCCCACCGGACACGCCCATCCGTTTCATCGCCACCGAAAATGCCCCGTAACCGCAACCGGCCATGGATGCGAGTGCCGCACCCTGGAGGGTGAAGCCTTGTTGCAGGTCGGCGCCAAAGATCACCGCGATGCCGGCGATAGCCAGGGCCGCACCCACGGTGGCGTTCGCGGTGATGGGATCTTTCAGGAACAGGCGCCCGAGTACGATGGAGGAGATGGACGCGCTCGCCATCAACATCACCACCACGCCCGCTGCGGCGTAATGCCGATAGGCCGACGTTTCAAAGTGGAACAGCACGAAGATGCCGAGGAACGCGCAGATCGCCGCCTGGGTCCATTTGGCGGTCGTGGCCGGGCGCTTGAGGCACAGCAGCAAGAACGAGAGCAGCAGGCAACCCAGGATCGTCTTGATTACGGCGACGCTGCTGGCGGTGAAGCCATTGCTCATGAGGACCTTGCTGAGCACGCCGATCGTGGCGTTCAGTGCAGCGGCGGAGAGTGCAAAGATGACGCCTTTGCTGAAACTGGCTTGCATGGAGGACGGTCCCTGTCGCGGTGATCGGAGCATGCTCGGGGAGTTCGATAAGACAAGTCAATGCCTGGCGAGGGTGGGTGGCTCTGGATGTCGTGCTGGGGCAAGGGGGGTGCCATGCCGTCGGAGGCCCGTCACCACAATTCCTTGTGGGAGCGAGCCTGCTCCGGGCGGCGATCCGACGATAGCGGCGGCACATTCGACATCCACGCAAGCTGACCCACCGCCATCATCGGATCGCCGCCCGGAGCAGGCTCGCTTGTATGGTAGGACTTGAAGGGAGGAGGAGGGACAAGGCTCGATTCTGACTGTTAGCCGCAGTACAGACCGTGGGAGATTTCATCCCTCCTCCTTTCACCCAAGCGCCGATAAAGAATGCAT